>NZ_JBRRES010000012.1:0-101688 GCF_056760395.1 Stenotrophomonas sp. STEN009
GCCCGGCGCGGGGGGGGGGCGGGCGCCCGCCCCCCCCCCCCGCCCCCTGCGGGGCTGCCCCCCCCCCCCCGGGGCCGGCGCCCCCCCCCCCCCCCCCCCCGGGGCCCCCCGGCCCCCCGCCCCCCCCCCGGCACCTACGATCATCAGGGATCAGACCTCCGCCGCTCCCGGCGTGGCATACAGCCGGCTCGGGCTGTCCACGCCCGGCAGCTGGATCACTCCGCGCTCCTGCATGCCCAGGCCCAGCAGGATCTTCCCGGACACCACGTTGTCCAGATCGGTAATGCCATACAGATCCTGCAGGCCCAGCGCTCCGCGTGCATGCGCGAACACCGCACGCGCCGCCTCACCGGCATAGCCCTGCCCGGCAAATTCCGAGAGCACCGCATAGCCGATGTCCGGCCCCGGCAGGCCATCACGCCGCACCAGCCCGGCATTGCCCAGCCACGCGCCATCGGACAAGCGCTCGATGGCATACATGCCGAACCCGTTCAAGGCATAGCTGTGCAGCACGCGCAGCGCGATGTACTCCCGCGCCTGCTCCTCGCTGCGTACGTTGCGGTCACCAATGAAGCGCACGAAGCCCGGATCGTTCAACAGTGCCAACATCGGCACCGCATCGCGGTCGGGCTCGATCGCACGCAGCCGCAGGCGTTCGCTTTGGATGGGATGCATAGGTGGGCTCCGGAAGGAATACCTCGATTTTGCAACGCCAGCGCCCGCCGTGCAGCACGCTCAGGCCAAGTGGGCCACTACGATGCCCAGCCTAGCCACATGCCCCGTCACGCTGGCCGAACAGGATCGGCCAGTAGCGCACGCACAGGCGATGGACGCATGCGGCGATCAGGCAGAACCCCATGCTCATCAGCGCCAACAGCAGCGGTGCGCCCCAGCGCAATCCCGGGTGCTGGATACGAGCCTTGGAAGGCATGCCGCCGGGATATAGCACCTGTACCTGTTCGCCGACCACGTACAGTGGTGCCCCGGTAGCAAAGGACGCGGCGAACTGAATCATCTGCCCCTGTGCGGTCTGGAACCTCACCACCGGGCGATGCAGGGTGATGTCACGTGCGGGCATCCCCTCCATTTCCGACCGGGCATCCTCTGCCTGGACGGCCACCACCGTTCCGGTCACGGAAACGGCCTTGCGCGCGAAACGCTGGACGTCCACGAACAGCCAGGCGGCGGCCAGAAGGATCAGCAGGCCCACGGCAAAGAAAAACAGAAAAATACACCTGAGGAGGGTGGGCATGGTGCTGGCCGGGTTGATCGATCAGCGTGCAGGTGCCGGCGCTGATCGAATGAAGGAGATATCGACATGGTAGTAGCGCGGATTGCCCGGCATGACATGGACATCCAGTTCACGCCCACTCACCTGTGCACGGGGATCGGCCCAGAGATACGCACTGTGGAAGACATGCCATCGAGTGGTTTCAGGATCGCGCCAGGCGCAGACGATGACGAACGGATGCCTTCCCCCCGAAAATACTCCGCGATCGCGCTTGATCGCCCGGACCTTGGCTTGCACCCGTGTCCCGTGGCGAAGGAGCTGCCTGCGCCGCCATGCCCTCGCCGCCTGCGGCAGGTGCAGAATTCCCACCCCCAGCAAGAATAGGCCGCCGGTCACTCCCAGTATGACGCTCAGGCCCCAGGGTGATGAGAGCGAACGCACCAGGGCCTTGTCCGGGCGGTCCGGCAGGTACAGCACATCTACATGATCGCCCGTCATGTAGGCACGACGGCTGGTACGACCTGCGAAGAACCGCATCACTTGCCCGCTGCTGGTAGTGAAGTCCACCCAGTACAGGAACTTCACCCCTGAAGTGCGCGAACCACCGCGATCAACGCTGACGGCATCCACATGGGTGATCCTGCCATCGGCAATGACCGCCGCATCGAGGAAGCGCCTGGCCCCAACGTAGGCCAGAAGCGCTGAAACAAGCAGGACCAGGCCCAGCCCGAGGAAGGTACGGGTGAGAACAGGAGGGATGTCGTTGGACACGATGAAAGACACGGCGCGCACTTCGGGTGCGCTCACACTAGGCCTTAACCCGATGCAGGCTCAAGGCCAGAAGCGTCAATCGGACGGATTGGAATACCACTTTAGTGGCTTTTCGATCCTCAATCGAACAGCGCCTCGATCGCGGCCAACCCCGCCGTCGCGCGCTCCTTCTTCCGCGCCGCATCCGCCACCGGGTCCGCGCCATCGCGCTGGATCTCCTCGGCCGGAATCTCCTCGAAGAACCGGCTCGGCTTCAACCGCACATGCTCGCCGAACTTGCGCGTCAGCTTGCTGTAGCTCATCCACAGCTGGATCTTCGCTCGGGTGATGCCCACGTACAGCAGGCGCCGCTCTTCCTGCAGGTTGCCCTCGTCCAGGCTGACCTGGTGCGGCAACACGCCGTCCTCGCAGCCAACGATGAACACGTACGGGAATTCCAGGCCCTTGGAGGCATGCAGGGTCATCATCCGCACCTGGTTGCCGCCCTCATCCTTGTCGCTGCGCGACAACAGTGCCAGCTGGCCGGCCAGATCGGCAGCGGTGGCACCGCGCGGCCCGCCTTCAAACCACTGCGCAAGTTCCTCGATGTTGTTGGCGCGGCGCTGGTAGCTGGCCTCTTCCTTGGCCTGCTGGCGCAGCTCGCTGAGCAGGCCCGATTCCTTGGCGACCTTGCGGATCATGTCACCGGAGCTGACCTGCCGCATCTGTGCGCGCAGGTCGCGCAGGATGTCGGTGAAACGCGCCAGGCTGTTGGCAGCGCGCGGCGGCAGCTGTGACAGCGCGCCAATCGCCTCGGCCGCCTGGGCCATCGGCATGTCTTTTTCCGATGCCAGTTCGGCCAGCTTGGCCAGCGTTCCGGCACCCACGTCACGCTTGGGCGCCTGCACGGCACGCATGAATGCGGTGTCGTCGTCCGGGTTCACCAGCAGCCGCAGCCAGGCCAGCGTGTCCTTCACTTCCTGGCGCTCCAGGAACATGGTGCCGCCGGTCAGGTGATAGGGAATACGCAGCAGCTGCATCGCCTTCTCCAGCGGCCGCGACTGGAAGTTGCCGCGGAACAGGATGCAGAAGTCACTCCACGGCACGTTGCGCGACTGCGCCACGAAGGCGATCTCGGCGGCCACCTTCTCTGCCTCGTGCTCGCTGTTGCGGCATTCCCATACGCGGATGCGCTCACCGTCGGCCTGATCGCTCCACAGCTTCTTCAGGTGCTCGTGCGGGTTGTTGGCGATCAACGCATTGGCCGCGCGCAGCACGCGGTTGGAGCAGCGGTAGTTCTGCTCCAGCTTGATGATCTCCAGCGTGGGGTAGTCGCGCCCCATCTGCTGCAGGTTCTCGGGGTTGGCGCCACGCCAGGCGTAGATGGACTGGTCATCGTCACCCACGCAGGTGAAGTTGCCCTTGTCCCCGGCCAGCTGCTTGAGCAGGCGGTACTGCGCGTCGTTGGTGTCCTGGCATTCGTCCACCAGCAGGTAGCCGATGCGTTCGCGCCAGGCCAGGGCGATCTCCGGGTTCTCCTCCAGGATCTGCACCGGCAGGCGGATCAGGTCGTCGAAGTCGACCGCGTTGAACGCGGTCAGGCGCAGCTGGTAGCGCTCGTAGACGCTGGCTGCTTCCTTCTCGCGGTTGCTGCGCGCGGCAGCCATCGCCTGCTCGGGCGAGAGACCGGCATTCTTCGCCCGCGACACAAGGTTCTTCATGTCCTCGATATCGTCGGGCTTGGCGCCATGCATCAGGTCCTTGATCTGCGCGGCGGCGTCATCGGCATCGAAGATCGAGAAGCCGCGCTTCAGGCCCACCGCCGCATGCTCGATCTGCAGGAACTTCAGGCCCAGGGCGTGGAAGGTGCAGATGGTCACCTCGTCGGCGTCCTGCTCGCGCAGACGCTTGGCCACACGTTCGCGCATCTCCTTGGCCGACTTGTTGGTGAAGGTGATCGCGGCGATGCGGCGGGCCGGGTAGCGGCCGCAGCCGATCAGGTGGGCGATCTTCTCCACGATCACGCGCGTCTTGCCGCTGCCGGCACCGGCCAGCACCAGCAACGGGCCTTCGATGTGCAGGACGGCGGCGGCTTGGGGAGGATTGAGACCGTGCATGGGAGGGGGATTGTAGCGGGGCCGGGTGAGGACCACAGCCGGACAGCCGGTGGGGTTGCTGAACAGCTTCGGCCAAGCGGGGCTGCGGCGTACAATCCGTCGATGGCCAAGCTCTACTTCTACTACTCGGCGATGAACGCCGGCAAGACCACCACCCTGCTGCAGAGCGCGCACAATTACCGCGAGCGCGGCATGCGGGTGGCGATCCTGACCCCGCGCCTGGATGATCGCGCGGGCGCAGGCGTGGTGGCCTCGCGCATCGGGCTGCGCGCCGAAGGCATGGCGTTCGACCGCGACACCGACCTGCAGCGCTGGGCCGAACAGGACCTGGCATCGAACGGGCCGATGGGCTGCCTGCTGGTGGACGAAGCACAGTTCCTGACCCGCGCGCAGGTCTGGCAGCTCAGCGAAGTGGTCGACCAGCTGCGCATCCCGGTTCTGTGCTACGGGTTGCGCACCGATTTCCGCGGTGAACTGTTCGAAGGCAGTCAGTACCTGCTGGCATGGGCCGACGAGATGCAGGAGATCAAGACCATCTGCCACAGCGGCAAGAAGGCGATCATGACCGTCCGCGTGGATGAGCACGGGCATGCCGTGCAGGACGGCCCGCAGGTGGAGATCGGCGGCAACGACCGCTATGTGTCGGTGAGCCGGGCCGAGTTCAAGAAGATCACCCGCGGTGAAGGCCGCATCGAGCCGATGCAGGCGCCCCTGCCGCTGTGATCCGCCGGCTCATGCCGCTGCACGCGTGACCTCCGGCAGTTTACAGCTGCAGGCCAGTGGTCCTAGGCTGCGGCCACGTCTGCTGCCGAACAGGAAGTCCGCCATGCGTTCCACGCTTCTGCTGTTGCCGCTGCTTCTGCTGCCGCTGGGGCCGCCGGCCTTCGCCGCCGATCGTCCTCCGGTGGAGCAGGATCCCACGTTGCTGGGCGCAGGCTTCATGGACAACCACCCGGACATGATGTACCGGCAGTGGGGCGTAAACGCCCTGCACCGCAATGATGTCAAAGGCGCGATGGATAATTTCCGGCTGGCCGCACGCTACGCGGACAAGCCTGCGCAGGGATACCTGGGCGAACTGTACTGGTATGGAGTGAACCAGCCGCGCGATCCGCTCATGGCATTTGCCTGGATGGATGTGGCGGCCGAGCGCGGCTACCCCCTGTTCGTGGACCTGCGCAACGAGTACTGGGCCGCGCTGCCACTGGAGCAGCATGAGGCCGCGCGTGCGCAGGCCAACGCGCTGCGGGCCGAGTATGGCGACGAGGTTGCCCGCCCGCGCATGGCGGAAGTGCTGAGGAAGGGACGGCGCGAGATGACCGGCAGCCGTGTCGGCTCGATGTCCAACAATGTGGACATCGTATACATGGACGGCGGCATCTCCCGCACGATCAAGGCTGATCGCATGTACGATCCGAAGTACTGGGATCCCAAGCAGTACGAACGCTGGCAGGACGAAACCTGGATGAAGATCCGCCGTGGCACGGTGGAAGTGGGCGTGCCGACGCAGTCGCACGCCACCGACGCCAAGCCGTGAGTTACCGGTGCCGGCACGTGGCCGGCACCCGTCTGCTTCAGTACAGCGTCCGCTCCGGTGCACCGGCCGGCGGCGGCGTGTACTGGTACAGCCAGGTTTCGGTCAGCGGCTTGCCACCGCTGCGCAGGTACAGGCGGATGTCGATCTGTTCGGTGCTGCCCTCCGGCGGCACCAGGTCGAACATCGCGCGGTAACCGTCGATCTCGCGCAGCGGACGCGCCGATACGATCTCGACACGGCCCCGGCTGGTTTCCACCACTGCCTCGACCTCGGCCTTGTCGATCAGCTTTGCCAGTTCGCCGCCTTCGAAGTCCACGGCGAAGCGCCACGAGAAGTACTCGCGCTTCTTGCCGACCACACCGCCCAGCCCCGTGCGGCTGGCCACGCAATGCGCCAGCGGTGGCCGTGCCGGCGGCTCGGCGCCCCAGTACAGGCGGTAGCCGACCAGCAGCTCCTGTCCCGGCTGCGGCTTCTCCTTCGGATTCCAGAAGGCGACGATGTTGTCGAAGGTCTCATCGACCGTGGGGATCTCCACCAGCTGCACCGAGCCCTCGCCCCATTCGCCCTTCGGCTCGATCCACAGGCAGGGGCGCTTCTCATAGAAGACGCCGTCGTCCTGGTAGTGATCGAAGTTGCGGTCGCGCTGCAGAAGGCCGAAGCCACGCGGATTGCGGTCGACGAACATGTTGAAGCGCAGGTTGCGCGGGTTGCACAGCGGCCGCCAGATCCACTCACCGGCCCCGGTCCACATCGACAGGCCATCGGTATCGTGGATCTCCGGGCGCCAGTCCCAGTCCATGCGGCGGTCGTTCTCACCCACCTGGTACATGCTGGTGCACGGCGCGATGCCCAGGCGCTCGATCGCCTTGCGCGGATAGAGCGCACTGTCGATGTCCATCAGCAGCACATCGCCGTTGGTGATGGCGAAGCGGTAGGCGCCGGCTACGCTGGGCGAGTCCAGCAACGCATAGACGATGATGGTGTCCGAATCGGCGGCAGGCTGTTCGAGGTAATAGGCGATGAAGTCGGGAAACTCCTCCGGCCTGCCCATGCCGGTATCGATCGCCAGGCCGCGTGCGGACTGCCCGTACTGGCCTTCCTTGCCGACCGCGCGGAAATAGCTGGCGCCAAGGAACGCGGCGAAATCGCGGTCGGTATCCTTGCGGGTGTTCAGGCGGAACCCGGCGAAGCCCAGGTCCGCCGGCAGTTCGCCGTTGCGGATCCCGCTCTTGCCGTAGTTGAACGCTGCACCGTCATACGCCAGTTCCTGCGCCTGGCCGTCGACCACGTCGAACATGCGCACCGGCGAATGGAAGTACAGGCCCAGGTGGAAGAACTTGGCCTGGAACTTGCCCGGCTGGTCGGCCCACAGCGCGTGGTCCTGGCGATAGCTGATGGACTGGTACTGGTCCCAGTCCAGCGCTTCAAGCCGGCCCGGCAGCACCCGCTTGTGGCTCTGGTAGGGGGCCTGTGCCAGTGCGCGTGCCTGCCCCTTCAGGGTGGCGAAGCTGAACGGCTGCGGCTGGCCGAGGCGGCGCAGGCCGACCTGGCCGTTCCTGCTGGCGGCGCAGGCGGGCAGGGACGGCAGGCCGAAGGCTGCCAGGGCCAGGGAGGCGTTGCGGATGAAGTCGCGTCGTTGCATGCAGGCGCGTCAGGCACAGGGAAGGGTCGGCCATCATAGGCAGACAAACGTTAACGGGCAGCGGAGAGCGCAACCTCCCATTCAGCTGCCGCTGGCTGGACCGCCTCAGCGCTGGCAGTGGCTGCACCACACGCTGGCACGCTGGCCGATCATGGCGTGCTTGAGCAGGCGTCCGCAGGTCGGGCAGGGCAGCCCGTCGCGGCCATAGACCAGCAGTTCCTGCTCGAAGTAGCCGGGTGCGCCATCGGGGCTGATGAAATCACGCAGTGTGGTGCCACCGCGGGTGATCGCGTAGCCCAGCGTTTCCTTCACCGCGGTGGCCAGCCGCTGGTAGCGCTCGCGTGAGACCTTGCCGGCCTCGCGCAGCGGGCTGATGCCGGCCTTGAACAGGCTCTCGGCGGCATAGATGTTACCGACGCCCACGACCACCGCCTGGTCCATGAGGAAGGTCTTGACCGGGGCGCTGCGGCCGCGGCTGCGGGCGAACAGGTAATCGCCATGGAAGGCCTCGTCCAGCGGTTCAGGCCCCAGCCCCTGCAGCAGCGGATGGACCTGCCCGGCCGGTTGCCAGAGCAGGCTGCCGAAGCGGCGCGGATCGTTGAAGCGCAGCAGGCGCCCGTTGTCCAGGCTGATATCCACGTGGTCATGTGGCCGCAGTGGGGTATCTCCGGGCAGCACACGCAGGCTGCCGGACATGCCCAGATGCAGTACGGCGCTGCCGATGGCCGTGTCCAGCAGCAGGTACTTCGCGCGCCGGCGGATGCCTTCGATGCGCTGTCCCGGCAGCAGCTGCGCAATCTCCGGCGGAATCGGCCAGCGCAGGTCGGCGCGGCGCAGGATCACGCCGTGGACGCGGCGGTCCTGCAGATGCGGGGCCAGGCCGCGGCGGGTGGTTTCGACTTCGGGCAGTTCAGGCATGCCCCGATTCTACGCCCGCTCAACGCGGGGGCGCGGACAGCTCACGGGCGTCGAGAAACCCGTCACCGTTGGCATCCTGCTTGTGGAAGCGCTGCACGATGACCTGCCGCTGCTGCTCGCGGGTGATCGCTCTGCCCTTGCCACCGGGCAGTTCATCGGTAGTCAGCACGCCATCGCCATTGCGGTCCATGCGGTCGAAGGCATACAGCATCCACTGCCCGTACTCGGTCTCGCTGACCCGGCCGTCGCCGTCGCTGTCCATCTTCTGCAGGTAGCTGCGGGTGTCGCTGACCTGGGCCGGGCCGGCGGCCGGCAGCAGCGCGGCCAGCAGCAGCGCCCCTGCCCTCATGCGCCCACCAGCGTGTAGCCCTTCAGCCGTTCGGCATAGGCCTGCAGCGCCGCGATTCCGCTCCCCTCGGCCTCGCGGCACCACGCCTGCAGGTGTCGCAGGCGCTCGGCGGCATCGTGCCCGCGCGCCTCCAGCAGCGCAGCCAGCCGCGCGCGGTATTCGACCAGCACACGGATGCGCGGGCGTTGCGCCACCCACTCGCTGAGCTGGGCACGGTTGTCCGGCTTCAGCCAGCGCCCATCGTTGACCAGGCCGCGGCGCAGCCGCCGCGGCAGCAGCCGGCGCAGCTTGGCGCCCGCCTGGGCGGCTTCCTCGCGCAGGGCCGGCATGAAGACGTTGCGCTGGTAATCGGTCATCGCCTGGAAGCGATGCGACAGCAGTGCCTTCAGGGTCTCGGCGTCGGGCACGGCGATGTTCGGGCGCACATCCATCGCCGGTGCGACGCGCAGCACCCTGGCCAGGCGCAGGGCCTGCAGCAGGCGGATCGCGCACCAGCCGATGTCGACTTCCCAGCGCCGCATGGCAAAGCGTGCCGAACTGGGGAAGGCATGGTGGTTGTTGTGCAGTTCCTCGCCACCGATCCAGACGCCCCACGGTGTCAGGTTGGTGGAGGTGTCGGCCGATTCGTAGTTGCGGTAACCCCACCAGTGCCCCAGGCCATTGACCACGCCGGCCGCCCAGAACGGAATCCACGCCATCTGGATTGCCCACAGTGCTACGCCCGGCAGGCCGAACAGTACGCTGTTGATGGCCAGCAGCAGCACCGGGCCGAGGGTCGCATGCGGGGTATACAGGTGGCGCTCGATGGCATCGTCGGGCGTGCCGCGTCCGTACTGCTCGATATCCGCGCGCATGCCGCGTGCTTCCCGATACAGCTCCACTCCCCGCCAGAACACCGTGCCGATGCCGCGCGTGACCGGGCTGTGCGGGTCGTCCTCGGTCTCCACCTTGGCGTGGTGCTTGCGATGGATGGCCACCCACTCGCGGGTGATCATCGAGGTGGTCAGCCACAGCCAGAAGCGGAACACGTGGGCCAGTGCCGGATGGAAATCGACGCCGCGATGGGCCTGGCTGCGATGCAGGTAGAGCGTCACCGAGAAGATGGTGATCTGGGTGAAGACCAGCAGCACCGCCAGCATGGCCCACCCTCCCAGGCCGAGCACGCCACCGGTCAACAGGGATATCAGGGCATCGGACATGGAGGCTCTCCGGATCGCACGGGGATGGCAGACATCATGGCCGCTTGCGTTGCAAACTGCACCTCTGACTGCGGTGTGCCAGCACCGCTTCCGTGGCACCGTTCACAGTTGGGGACCTGAGTTGTCGAGCCTGGATCCGCGCGCCCGCGCCGTTGTCGCCGTCCCGTCCGCCGGGGAGCGGCCGCCGTTGATCGAACTGGACCGCGCCAGCGTGATGCGCGGCCAGGTGAAGGTCCTGCATGGGCTGAGCCTGCGCATCGCGCAGGGCCAGCACACCGCCCTGCTCGGCCCGAATGGCTGCGGCAAATCGACCTTCATCAAGCTGATCACCCGCGAGCTCTACCCGCTGGCGCAGGGCGACGGCGCGGTCGCGGTGAAGGTGCTGGGCCAGAACCGCTGGCAGGTGGACCGGCTGCGCTCGCAGCTGGGCATCGTCACCGGTGACCTCAGCAGCACGCTGTCCGAGATGCCGGGGCTGACCGTCGAGCAGGCCGTGCTGTCCGGTTTCTTCGCCAGCTGCGTGGTGCCGGCTTTTCGCGAGGTGACCGCCGAGATGCGTGCCCGCGCCGGCGAGACACTGGCGATGACCGGTGCGCTGGCCCTGCGCGAGCGCGCCTATGCAGAGCTCTCTGCCGGCGAGACGCGCCGGGTGCTGATCGCGCGCGCGTTGGTGAACCGGCCGCAGGCGCTGCTGCTGGACGAACCCTCCACCGGCCTGGATCTCGTCGCCCGCCAGCAGCTGATCGCAACCATGCGGGCACTGGCGCAGCAGGACATCACCCTGGTGCTGGTGACCCATCACATTGAAGAGGTCATTCCCGAGATCGAGCGGGTGGTGCTGCTGCGCGACGGCCGCGTGCTGGCCGACGGCAGTCGGGCCGCGCTGCTGTGCGACGGGCCTCTGTCGGCGGTGTTCGGCGGGCCGATCCGGGTGGTCGAACAGGACGGCCGGCTGACGGCGTACGCGGGGTGAGCAGTACGCCTGCGCAGTGCCGGCGTCGGCTTGGCGCCGCAGGCGGCGCAGGGTAGCGGGCCGGCATTCCGGCCCGCCACGTCACGCCTCAGAACCGCAACGCGACTGCGCGTGACTCGATCGGTGCCATCCGGCTCTGGTCATGCAACTGCAGCTCGCGCAGTTCGAAGGGGGCACCGAAGCCGGCCGGCAGCGCTGCCTGGTCGAACGGCAGCACCAGCTGGCCGCGACCGGGACCGTCGAACCACGCGGCGGCGTGCGCCTGCGCGACCGGACGCAGTTGGCCATCCGGGCCCGAGGCGTGCAGGGTGCCGCGCGCTTCGTAGCGCCCGGCGGCGGCGACCTGCAACGGCAGCGCCACGCGCCGGCTGGCCTGGTCCGGTGTGGCCTGCCCGACGAAGCGGGCGGTCGGCCGGGCTACGGCGAAGGCGACCTTGCCGTCGCGCAGTACGCCATCGGCCTGTGCGAACACCTGCAGTTCCCACAGCCCCTGCGTGTTGCTGGCCTCGGCGGGAATCCGTACCTGCGCGTGCAGGCTGCCGTCGGTCGTACGCAGCAACCGCTGCGGCCAGCTGCGGCCATCGGGTGCGACCAGCAAGGCTTCGCCGCCCAGTCCCCCGCGGCGCGCCTGCAGCTGGGCGGGACTGGCTCCGTCTTCAAGCAGGCGTGCCCGCAGCTGTACGCTGCCGCCGGCCAGGACCTGCGCCTGGCTGGCCTGCACCTCCAGCCGCAACGGGCTGTTGGGTTCAAGCACCTGTACGACGTAGCGGCCCTGCGCCTGCGCGCTCTGCAGGCGGTAATTTCCCGCAGCACTGCCCGTGCCGGTGCGCAGCATGCTGCTGCCTTCGCCCACGGGCATGCCGGCGTCCTGCAGCTGGCGCGCGTCGACGGCGCGGGCGACGCTGCTGCGGCCGGCCGGATCCCGGACCTGCAGTGACTGCGCCGGAACCGCGCGCGCACCGGCTGCCGGGCTCAGCTGGATCACCGCATCGGGGGCGGTCAGCGGCAGCTCCAGGCCACGTTGCAGCTGCGCGCCATCGACCTGCTGCCAGTAGCTGCGGCTGACCGAGGCGTAGGGCGTGGAGGCCTGCAGGGTCTGCGCCGGGTCCAGTGCCCAGGCAAACGCCAGGGGCGCGTGTTCGCTGTCGTCAGGCGGCAGCGGTGCGGCCACCAGCGCGGCTACCACCTGGTCGCCGGGGAGGGCGCGCAGCGGCTGCGCAGCGTGCACCGTGACGGAGGCTGTGGCCAGGGCTGCCAGCACGGCGGTGGTCAGCGGAAGGGAATTCATCGTCATCGTCGTCGTCCTCACTGGGCCAGGTCGTTGCGCAGGATGGCGCCCAGGCCGAAGCACTCGCGGCGGCTCTGGTTGTGGCTCAACGGCTCGGCGCCCTGGGTACGCGCCGTGTCGGTGAACCAGGTGCTGCCCGCTGCCTTCTGGCTGCTGCACTCCAGGAAACCGTCCGAGCACGAGGACAGCCAGTTCTGGGTGAACTCCAGGCCGACGTTGGCCGCGTAGCCGCCGCAGTAGCTGTTGCTGTCCCACACGGCCGATTCGACATCGCTGCCGACCACCGCGCGGAACGGCTTGGGCAGTGCCGGCCGACCGGCGGTGCCGTACAGGTTCTGCGCGTTGTAGGTGGCCATGCTGGCGACCTGCTGCATACGCACGGCATCGTTCTTGTAACCGAGCAGCCAGCCCAGGGAGGTTTCGAAGGTGTTGCCGTTGAGCACGGCATCGGCCAGCGGCGTACCCGCCGATGAGGGTGCCAGCGCGTTGACCTTGCGCACCGTGCGGATGATGTTCGGGTAGCGGCTGTCGTAGGTCGGGTTGGAGAGGATCCAGCGCATCACGTTGCCGCCGTTGGAATGGGTGATGACCACCAGCTGGGTGATGCCGCGGCTGTTGATGAAGCCGGTGAGCTGGTCGGCCAGGCAGCCGGCGGCTTCCGGCTTCCACATGTACTGCGTGAAATCGCAGTTGATGACCACATAGTTGCTGCTGTTCGGCAGCCCCTGGCGGACGGTGTCGATGATCGCCGGTTGCCAGTAGTCCTGGGTTGCGTTGGTCTGCGCGCCGGTGCCGTGCACGAAGGCCACGCCGACCACATCGGCGGCGGTGGCCGGCGTGACGGCCATGGTGGCGAGCAGGACCAGGACGGTACTTCCTGTTGCGGTGCTGCGCATCGCTTCTCTCCCTCTGTCAGCGGATCCCCCCGACCCGGCTGGAATGGAATGGCACGCATGCCATCGTTGCGCCGATGCTCAATGCCCCGGCGCGTGAAAGTCCGTGCGCTGCGCCCGGATTCGGGAGAATGGCGGAGCGCGATGACGCTTTTGCCCCGTTTTGATGACCATGCCGGGTCTGGCCGTATGACCGACGGCCACTGCGACGCCGGCTGCGGGCTGCGATCATGGCGTGGTGTTTCCTCTGCTGAGCCTGACCATGTCTGTGATCTTCCGCCCTGCCCGTCCCCTGCTTGGCCTGGCCATCGTGCTGGCGCTGGCCGGCTGTGCCGCGTCTGCTGCCCGGCCGACCGCCGTCGAAGCCAACGTCACCACCAAGGCCGTGGGCTATCTGGACGCGCGCGCCGTACCGGCCAGCCTGGCCTTGGTTCCGGCGCCACCCGCCGCGGGCTCGGCGGGCTTCGCCCTGGATGAACAGGTCAGCCGCGAAGCGCGTGCACTGCGCGGCAGCCCACGCTTCGCCCAGGCCACGCTGGATGCCGAACTGGGCTTTCCGGAAGGTGCCAACCAGTTTTCCTGCGCGGTCGACATCGATGTGGACGCGGTGAAGACGCCCGCGCTGTACCGCCTGCTGGAGCGCAGCCGGATCGACGCCAGCGCTGCCACCAAGGTCGCCAAGAACCACTACCAGCGCCCGCGCCCGTTCATGGTCAATGGCGAGCCGACCTGCACGCCGGATGATGAAGCGGGCCTGCGAAGCAACGGGTCCTATCCGTCCGGCCACACCTCGATCGGCTGGGCATGGGCCCTGATCCTGTCGGAGATCGCGCCGGACCGTGCCGATGCCATCCAGGCCCGCGGCCGCAACTACGGCGAGAGCCGCCTGGTGTGCAACGTGCACTGGCAGAGCGACATCCTCGAAGGCCGTTTCATGGGGGCTGCCGCCGTTGCCCGGCTGCATGACAATGCCGCGTTCCAGCGCGACCTGCTGGCGGCACGCAGCGAGATCGCCGCCGCGCGCAAGGCCGGCCTGCACTCCAGCCGCAACTGCACCGCCGAAGAGGCAGTGTTGAAGGTACGCCCGCAGAGCGCGCTGTAAGCGCTCGCGGCGCAGAGGTGGCGCCGGGCCATGCCCGGCGGACACCGAACGCAGAAGGGCCGGCATTGCGCCGGCCCTTCTGCATTGCCTCGGTACAGCGACCGCATCAGAACTTCGCGGTGAACTCCACGCCCCAGGTCCGCGGCTCGTTGAGGAAGCCGGTCAGGTTGTTGAAGTCGATCGCACCGACCACGCGGGTCTGGTTGGTGAGGTTGCGGCCGAACACCGCCACGTCGTACTGGCCGTACTCCCAGTTGTAGCCCAGGCGCAGGCCGCCTTCCAGCGAACTGCGGCTGCGGAACTCCGGCGACTCGTAGATGAAGAAGTTCACCGGGCTGCGGTAGGCCCAGTCGGTGTAGGCGTACAGCTCGCTGCCATCGGTGAGCGGGAAGCCCACGCGCAGGGTCATGTTGTGGATCCACTTCGGCGCCTGCGGCAGCGGATTGCCGTTGACCAGGGCGTAGGTGCCGCCGTTGATCACCGTGGTCGGATCGGTGATGGTGCAGCCACCGCCGCAGATCGCCACGGCCAGGTTTCCGTCCTTGATCTCGGTGTCGTTGTAGCTGCTGCCCAGGGTCAGCAGGACGTTGTCGGCCAGGTAGGCTTCCAGGTCCAGCTCCACACCCTGGCCGATGGTCTTGTCGGCGTTGAGCAGGGTGGCGGTATTGTTGCTGCCGCCGACCGCGATCAGCTGCTGGCCGTCGACGTCGTAGCGGAACACGCTGAAGCCCAGGCGGGCGCGGCGATCGAACAGGTCGGCCTTGATGCCGGCTTCGTACGAGATCACCTTCTCGGAATCGGCCTGCGACACGCCACCGAAGGCCAGACGGCCCTGGATCGACGGCGCGCGGAAGCCCTTGGCCACGCGCGCGTACGCATTGACGTTGTCGGTCAGCTTGTACACACCGCTGACATCCCAGCTGACGTCATCGACGTCGGTGTTGGCCAGGTACGGCCCGCTCACCGGGGTGCCACCCTGCACGGCCTGCAGCACGCGCGCGGTGAAGTCCTTCTTGTCCTGCGTGTAGCGCACGCCGGCGCGCAGCTTGAAGCGGTCGGTGACATCGAAGTCGCCCGATGCGAACACCGCCCACGCCTTGTTGCGCTGGCTCTGCACGGCATGGCCGGTCTGCGGATTGCCCGGCGTCAGCGAGTCGTAGTTGAAGCTGTCGATGGTGACGTCTTCATCGAAGTAGAAGACACCGGCCTGCCAGTCGAAGCGGCCCCACTCATTGGATTCCACGCGGAATTCCTGGGTCCACTGGCGGTGGTGCGGCAGGCCATCGGCCGATTCGGACGGGAACGGAATGAAGCCCGGGCCATAATTGCCGGCGCCGAGGAACGAAGCACCGTAGCCACCGTCGATATCGCCGCGGTTGAGCGATTCGGCAGTCTCGTAGCCGGTGATGGAGTGCAAGGTCACCGAGCCGAGGTTCCACTGCAGGCGCGCGCTGCCGCCCCAGGTTTCCAGGTCGGAGAAGTTCACGCCGTCGTTGGCCACCTTGTCGCGGTCGAAGTTCTCGACCAGCGCGTTGCTGCCCTTCTGGATGATGTTGGCGCGGAACAGGCGGGCGGTGCCGTTGAGCTTGCGCTTGTGCAGGTTGAACAGGGCCTCGAAATCGTCGCCCTCGTACAGGAACTGCACGCGGCCGGCGGCCTCGTCATAGCCTTCAAAACCACTGTTGGGCGCGCCGACGCGGGTGTTGTCGACCCAGTCGTCACGGCGCTGGTAGATCGCCGAAACGCGTGCCGACCAGCGGTCGGTCAGCGGGCCGCCGTAGGCGCCCTGCACGTTCCAGCTGTTGTAGCTGCCGTAGCCGACGCGGACGTAGCCATCGGCATCCTGCGACGGACGCGCCGAATCGAACTTGACCACGCCGGCCGGCGTGTTGCGGCCGAACAGGGTGCCCTGCGGCCCACGCAGCACTTCCACGTTGGCCAGGTCGAACAACGGGAAGCCCTTCAGCAGCGGGCTTTCCTGCACCACGTCGTCGTACACCAGCGAGACCGGCTGCGAGGCATTGAGGTCGAAGTCGGTGTTGCCGAGGCCGCGCATGTAGAAGCGCGGGAAGGCACGGCCATAGGACGATTCGATGTTGAGGCTGGGTACGCGCGCGGCCAGGAAGCGGATGTCGTCGCCGGCCGAGCCGAGCACATCAAGCTTCTCGCCCTGGATCGCGGTGATCGCGACCGGCACGTCCTTGGCGTTCTCGACGCGGCGCTGGGCCGTCACCTGCAGGGTATCGAGCGCGACCGGATCCTTGGCGGCGGGGGTTTCCTGGGCGGCTGCAACCAGCGGCAGCAGGGCGGAGAGAGCGGCAACGAGGGGGCGCGCGACCGGAATACGGCCGCGGGAAGTGCGGGTCGGGGACATGGCGGTAGGCTGTGTTTGGAGGGGTGGTAAAACGGCGCTACCAGATAATTGTTGCAATACAGCACCTGCGCCGCAAATGGCCGCTGTTCATGGCGCGGTCGCGGGCCACCGGGGAGGGTCGCTAGACTCGGGCTTTCCCACCCCGACCCGGCGCACCGCCATGACCCAGTGGTACTTCCATTCCTCCGCCCAGGCCGACCGCATCGGGCCGCTCGATGACGAAGCCGCGCGCCGCTACGCGCAGGCCAACCCCCGCGCGCTGGCCTGGTGCCAGGGCATGAGCGGCTGGACCGCCATCGCCGAGGTGCCCGAGCTGCAGGCGCCCGCCCCGGGCATGCCCAACACGCCGCCACCCGTGCCGGGCGGGCCTGCGCGGGGCCGGGCCGACGACATCGACTTCCGCATCGTCGGCCATGAGATGCAGTTCGTGGAGATCGAGCTGGATCCCGGCGAGAGCGCCATCGCCGAAGCCGGCGCGCTGATGTTCAAGGACGCCTCGGTGCAGATGGATACGGTGTTCGGCGACGGCACGCACAGCGGCCAGGGCGGCGGCATCATGGACAAGCTGATGTCGGCCGGCAAACGCGTGCTGACCGGCGAGAGCCTGTTCGCCACGCTCTATACGCATACCGGGCAGGGCAAGGCCAAGGTCGCTTTCGCCGCGCCCTACCCCGGCACCGTGCTGGCCATGAAACTGGACCAGCACGGCGGCCGCCTGGTCTGCCAGAAGGACAGCTTCCTGGCCGGGGCGCGCGGCGTGCAGATCGGCGTGCAGTTCCAGCGCAAGATCATGACCGGCCTGTTCGGCGGCGAAGGCTTCATCATGCAGAAGCTGGAAGGCGATGGCTGGGTGTTCATCCACGCCGGAGGCTGTGTGGTCGAGCGCGAACTGGCCGCCGGCGAGCGCCTGGACGTCGATACCGGCTGCGTGGTCGCCTACCACCCGACGGTGGACATGGACGTGCGCCGGGTCAGTGGCATCAAGAGCATGGTGTTCGGTGGCGAGGGCGTGTTCCTGGCAACCCTGACCGGACCGGGCAAGGTCTGGCTGCAATCGCTGCCGTTCTCGCGCCTGGCCGGCCGGATGTGGATGGCCGCGCCGCAGGGAGGTGGGCAGAACCGCGGCGAAGGCTCGGTGCTGGGCGGCATCGGCCGCATCCTCGACGGCGACAACCGGTTCTGATCGCCCACGGGTAGCGCCGGGCCATGCCCGGCGAGCGCAGCGGCCCCGAACTGCCCGCCAGGCCATGCCCGGCGCTACCCATGGCGGTCCATGAATAGGGCGTCGTCCTGCCCTGCCCGGCCCGCCGTGGCTTCGGTATGCTGGCGCCCTTCCCTGAATCCGGCGCCGCGAGCGCATTGCCGATGAGCCTGTTCCGTCCCCGCGTGCTGCTGTCCGTTGCCCTGCTTGGCCTGCTGGCCGGTTGCGGTGGCGATCCGGTGCGTCCGGCGCCGCCGCCGGCGCCGACCGTGGTGCCGCAGGCCAAGCCGGTGAAGATCGGCATCGCGCTGGGCGGCGGCGCGGCCAAGGGCTTTGCCCACATCGGCGTGATCAAGATGCTCGAGGCTAATGGCTTCGAGCCGGTGGTGGTGTCCGGCACCAGCGCCGGCAGTGTGGTCGGCGCGTTGTACGCCAGCGGCATGGATGCGTTCCAGATGCAGAGCCGGGCCGTCGCGCTGGATGAAGCCAGCATCCGCGACGTGCGCCTGTTCTCCGGCGGGCTGGTGCAGGGCCAGAAGCTGCAGGACTACGTCAACGAGCAGGTCGCCAACCGTCCGGCAGAGCGCCTGAAGAAGCCGTTCGCCGCCGTCGCCACCCAGCTCGAAACCGGCGAACGCGCGATCTTCGTGCGCGGCAACGTGGGCCAGGCCGTCCGTGCGTCCAGCAGCATCCCCGGCGTGTTCGAGCCGGTGAAGATCGGCGGACGCAACTACGTCGATGGCGGCGTGGTGAGCCCGGTGCCGGTCGATGCCGCGCGCCAGCTCGGTGCCGACTTCGTGATCGCCGTGGACATCTCCAGCAAGGCCAGTGGCAAGGCACCGACTGACATGCTCGGCATCGTCAACCAGTCGATCGCGATCATGGGCCAGCGCCTGGGCGAGCAGGAACTGGCCCGCGCCGACATCGTGATCCGCCCGCGCGTGCTGGATATCGGTGCGGCTGATTTCAGCCAGCGCGGGACCGCGATCCTGGAGGGAGAAAAGGCGGCGATGGCCGCGATGCCGCAGATCCGCGCGAAGATCCAGCAGCTGCAGAAGGCGCGCGCCGCTGCGCTGGCACCGCCGCCGGTAGCCGCGCCGAAGTGCGAGGAGACCTCGCGGCTGGGCAGGCTGATGGGGCGCAAGGACAAGTGCTGAGCCCTCGCCCGCGCTGAGCGGTGCTCAGGGTTCCAGCTGCGACAGTGGCAACGCCTGGAAGCCCTTCACCGTGCGCAGCACGAAGCTGGAATTGGCATCGGCCACGCCACCGGCATTGAGCAGGCGGTCCAGCAGGAAGCGCGAGAAGTGCTCGAGGTCGCGCACGTAGACGTGCAACAGGTAATCCATGTCGCCGGTGAGCGCATGGCAGGCCACCACTTCATCCCAGCCCTGCACGCTGTCCACGAAATGCGCGATGGCCGCCTGGTCGTGCTTTTCCAGTTGCACCCGCACGAACGCCTGCAGGCCCAGCCGCAGCTGCCGGGGTTCCAGGCGCGCGCCATAGCCGACGATCACACCCTCGCTCTCCAGCCGCTGCAGGCGGCGCAGGCAGGCGGAGGGGGAGAGGTTCACCCGGGCCGCGAGCTCGGCATTGGTGGCGCGACCATCCCGCTGGATTTCGGCCAGCAGGCGTATATCCGTGCGATCGAACTGGACTTCTCCGGCCATTGTTGCCCCGCAACATGGTGAGTACGCAAGGATATTGCGCCAGCAAGGTTATTCCGCGCAACTTTTGCAACCCTGTTGCGCCCGCCCTGCCCTAGCATCGTGGACATCCCTTCAAGGAGCGTCCCATGGATCCCGCCCAGCCCCGCCGCGTCGAACACCAGCAGACCGACAAGGGCTACGTGCCGGTGTACACCACCGCGCTCGTCGAGCAGCCGTGGGATACCTACAGCGCCGATGACCATGCGACGTGGAGCACGCTGTACCAGCGCCAGCGCGAACTGCTGGTCGGCCGTGCGTGCCGGGAGTTCCTGGACGCGCAGGACGAGATGGGCATGAGCGCGCACATGATTCCGCGCTTCGACCAGCTGAATGAAGTACTCGGCGCAGCCACCGGCTGGACGCTGGTGGGCGTGGAGGGGCTGCTGCCGGAGCTGGACTTCTTCGACCACCTGGCCAACCGCCGCTTCCCGGTCACGTGGTGGATCCGTCGCCCCGACCAGATCGACTACATCGCCGAGCCGGACCTGTTCCACGATCTGTTCGGCCATGTGCCGCTGCTGATGAATCCGGTGTTTGCCGATTACATGGAGGCCTACGGCCGTGGCGGTGTCAAAGCCCACGCCATCGGCCCGGAGGCGCTGCAGAACCTCACGCGCCTGTACTGGTACACGGTGGAGTTCGGCCTGATCGATACCCCGGATGGCCTGCGCATCTACGGCGCCGGTATCGTCTCGTCAAAGGGCGAATCGCTGTACTCGCTGGAATCGGCCGCGCCCAACCGCATCGGCTTCGACCTGCAGCGCATCATGCGCACGCGCTACCGCATCGATACCTTCCAGAAGACCTACTTCGTCATCGACAGCTTCGAGCAGCTGATGCAGGCGACGTCGCCGGACTTCACCCCGATCTATGCCTCGCTGGCCGAGCAGCAGCACCTGCCGGCCGGTGACGTGCAGGCCGACGACCGTGTGTTCCAGAAGGGAACCGGCGAAGGCTGGGCCGACGGCGGCGACGTGTGATGCGGCAGGGGCATCCGTAAGGCCGGCTCCACGCCCGGCTCCACGGGTCAGCGCGGGTATGCCAGCAGCAGCACCAGATCCTCGTCACCCACCTGCTGCAGTGCATGCGAACTGCCTTTGCGCGTCAGCAGGGCATCGCCTGCGCTGACGTCGTACTGCGTTCCGTCCAGCACGTAGCTGCCCTTCCCGCTGACGATGTAGTAGATCTCGTCCTTGTGCTGCGGATGCAGGCCGATGCCTGCACCCTTGTGCAGTACGCGCTTGCGCAGCACGAACGGCAGGTCCTTCTCTCCGGCGAAGAACGGATAGGCCGTGGTCGGCCCGGCGCCACCATGCGGGCCGGGCTGGCGGATGGCGATGTCATGCTCATGGACCACGCGCGAGGGCTGCGCCGGTTGCCCGCCCTGCCCCGCCGCCGCGCTCACGTCACAGTCGATGTCGCGCACGAGTGCATCTTCCAGCCCCGGCTGCAGCACCACCCACTCGCGCAGCACCAGGCAGGCGACGGCGTTGGCGCCGGCCACGCTGAAGTGGGTGCCGTCGGCCTTGCCCTGCTCGGGCACGAACAGGAAGTAGGGGCGTGCACCCCGTTCGCCCAGCGCGCGTATCCAGCGCGTGCTGCGGTCGTTGAGTTCGATCAGGGTCACGCGTTCGCGCGCGGCCAGCTGCTGCATCGCCTGTGTGTAACGCGCATGCGTATCCAGCAGCGAACCGAAGTCATACAGCAGCCGCGCCACCGGCGTGACCAGCACCGGCGTGGCGCCCTTGTCGCGCGCCACCTGCACGTAACGCATCAGCAGGCGCGGATAGTCGCTGTCCGGATCGGTATAGCGCGTGGGATCTTCGAACTTGGCGTCGTTATGGCCGAACTGGATCAGCAGCACATCGCCGCGGCGCAGCTCGCTGGCGATCGCATCCAGGCGGCCTTCATCGATGAAGCTGCGCGTGCTGCGGCCTCCCCGGGCGTGGTTGCGCACTTCGAACCGAGCCGGATCGAGGTAGCTCTGCAGGGCCTGGCCCCAGCCCGTCTGCGGCGCGCGCTCGGGACCGTACTCGGCCGCGGTGGAGTCACCGGCGATGAACACCCGCACCGGCGCCGCCTGCGCGGTGGTGCACGACAGCAGCAACAACAGCAACAGCCTTCGCATCGCGGCACTCCTGTAGAGCCGAGCCATGCTCGGCTGTTTTTCGATCAGAGCGCGACAGCCGAGCATGGACTCGGCTCTACAGACCGGTGTGCCTCAGCGCGCCAACCAGCCACCATCGACCGGCAGCACGGCGCCGTTGATGTAATCCGATGCGCTGGATGCCAGGAACACCGCCGCGCCGGCCAGGTCCTCCGGCGTGCCCCAACGGCCGGCCGGAATGCGATCCAGGATCGCCTTGTTGCGGTCGGCGTCGGCACGTAGGGCCGCCGTGTTGTCCGTGGCCATGTAGCCCGGCGCGATCGCGTTGATGTTGACGCCCTTGCCGGCCCATTCGTTGGCCAGCAGGCGGGTGATGCCGGCGATGCCACTCTTGCTGGCGGTGTACGACGGCACCCGGATGCCGCCCTGGAACGACAGCATCGAGGCGATGTTGATGATCTTGCCGCTGCCCTGGGCGATGAAATGACGGCCCGCCGCCTGCGAGATGAAGAACGCCGACTTGATGTTGACGTTCATCACGTCATCCCAGTCCTGTTCGCTGAACTCCACCGCGTCGGCGCGGCGGATCAGGCCGGCATTGTTGACCAGGATATCCAGGCCACCCAGTCCCTCGATGGTTTCGCGCACCACGCGCTCGACCGGCTCGATGCTGATCAGGTTGGCTTCCACCGCCAGGCAGCGTCGGCCGAGCGCGGTGATCTTCTCGATGGTTTCGGTGGGCGGCGCGATGCCGGCCACGGCGACATCGGCGCCGGCGGTGGCCAGCGCAACCGCGATACCTTGGCCCAGACCGGTATTACCACCGGTTACCAGAGCGACTTTGCCTTCCAGGCTGAAGGGATTGGCCATTGCGTGTGCGTTCCTTGGTAGAGGTGTGCGTGATGCAGGCGAACGGCCACCGGCACGCGTGCGCGGCGGCCAGGCAGGATTTACTTGAGCTGGCAGATGTCCAGCACGTGCATGTCGGTGTAATCCAGGTTCTCGCCGCCCATCGCCCAGATGAAGGCGTAGTTGCTGGTACCGGCACCCATGTGGATCGACCACGGCGGCGATACCACGGCTTCGTTGTTCTGGATGACGATGTGGCGCTGCGCGTCCGGTTCACCCATGAAGTGGTACACGCGGTCGTTGTCGCCCAGGTCGAAGTAGAAATAGACCTCGCTGCGGCGGTCATGCAGGTGCGGCGGCATGGTGTTCCACACGCTGCCGGGCTTGAGCACGGTCAGGCCCAGCAGCAGCTGCGAGGACTGGCAGGTGGCCGGCACGATGTACTGGTAGATGGTGCGCTCGTTGCTGGTCTCCAGCGCGCCGCGGTCCAGCGCTACCGCGTCCTTGATCGACAGCTGCTTGGTTTCAAAGCGCGCATGGGCCGGGGTCGAGGCCAGGTAGAACTGAGCGGGGTTGGCGGCGTCCTGCGAGGCGAACACGACGTCCTTGCTGCCCATCGCCACGTACAGGCCATCCTTCGGGCCCAGCGTGTAGACGGTGCCGTCGACGGTGACCGTACCGGTACCGCTGCCGACGTTGATCACGCCCAGCTCGCGACGCTCCAGGAACGGATGGCCGGCGGCCGACGCCGGTTCGGTCTGCACCGGCAGCGCCAGCGGCGCATCCAGGGGCGCCGCGCCACCGAGTACGAAGCGCTCGTAGTGGGTGTACTTCAGCGTCACCTGGCCGGGGTTGAACAGGCCGTCGAGCAGGTACAGCTCGCGCAGCTGGTCGTTGCTGGCGCCCTTGATGGCGTCGGGATGGGTGGCGTAGTGGGTCTTGCAGTACATGGCATCTCCAGAGCAGGGGGCGGGCCGATCATTCGGCCCCGGCACGGTTCAGGGGGATTCTAGCGACGTTGGTAACCGGTGTCATTTTGCGCCGCACGATAGCGCTCAACGGTCGCGGCAAGGTGAGGCGGCTTCAACGGAGTCGCAGGCAGGCCTGCGGGCTACCGGACTGATCCCCGCCGGATCAGTCCTCCGGCGGCTGGCAGGAGTCGCGCACGATCAGGTGCGGGCGCACGCTGGCGATCTGCAGCGCCGGCTGGCCGTCGGGCTGGATCAGCATCGCCGCAGCGGTGCGGCCGGTATCGCGGGTATGGCGCCGTACCGAGGTCAGCGACGGCCAAAGGCGCGAGGCCAGCGGGCTGTCGTCGTAGCCGATGATGGACAGCTGGCGCGGGATGTTGATGCCTGCACGCAGCGCCACCTTGTAGATGCCCGCCGCCATTTCATCGTTCCCGGTGAAGATCGCGGTCGGCCGGCGCTTGCCCAGCAGCAGCTTCTCGGCGGCGGCCACACCCGATTCAAAGGTGTAGCCCGCCTCGATGATGCGGTCCTTGGGCAGCTCGATGCCACGCTGCGACAGCGCATCGATGAAGCCGGCGGTACGCTCGTGCGCCGAACGATAGGCACTGGGCCCGGTCACCAGGGCGATGTCGCGGTGGCCCAGCGAGAGCAGGTAGTCGGCCGCTTCGGCGGCGCCGTCACGATCGTGGGTGACCACCATCTGCGAACTCTCGTCCAGCGGCAGTGCGGCCACGCGGGTGAAGCGGCAGCCGATCTCATCCAGCATGTCCGCCAGCGCCTGGTCTTCGGAGGCGCGCGGCACCAGGATCACCCCGTGCAGCTTCTGCTGCTGCACGAAGCGGCGCACGCCGTCGATGTAGCCCGGGCTGCGGCTGTCGCAGGGGTGCACGACCAGCTCGAAGCTGGAACCGCGCAACGCGTCGAGTGCACCGTACTGCATGTCCACGATGTACTGGGCGGTGGGGTTGTCGTAGACCATGCCGATCAGGAAGGATCGACGGAAGGCCAGGCCGCGCGCCAGCGGATCGGGCGTATAGCCCACCTCGCGCATCAGCGCCTCGACCTTGTCGCGCGTGTCCTTGCGCACCAGCGGTGAGTTGTTGATGATCCTTGAAACCGTTTTCTTGGACACTCCGGACAGTCGCGCGATGTCGTTGATCGTGGCTGCCTTGCCTTTGGCCAATGCCGGCGTGGCGGCATCATTCTTGTTGCGCACTGACATGTAATGGACCAGGTAAGTCGGGGGATTTCCGGCCGCGCACTCAGTCCAGCGCGCGGTAGCGGAAGCTGCGGAAGGTCACCGCACCGTCACCGGCAGCGTACAGCGCCGGCTTCAGGGCGAGAAACTTACCAGCCACATTGTGATGGTAACCCGAGGTTTCCATCTGAACCGGGTACTTCTGCCAGGTCCGGCCGTCCCTGCTGGTATGGAAGGTGACGATATGGCGGTTGTTGGTGACGCGCAGCCAGAGCCGCCCGCCGCGGTCGCTGGGCGCAAGGCGGGCAGGGCGTTCCTCGCCGTAACGGTGCATGATGAACTGCTCGCCGTTGCTGCCCACGCCCACATAGAGGCGGTCGCTGTAGAACAGCAGCGCGCCGCCGACTGCGCCTGGCGCTACCTCCAGCTCCACCTCGAACTGGTAGGCCGGATCGCCGGCGATGGTGGTCAGCGGAGACGCATCGCGCGGCGCACTGCCCTTGCCCTGCATCACCAGCCCATCGCCGCTGAAGCGCAGGCGCTGGTATTCGTCACTGCCCGGGTTGAAGAACGCCCACTGTGGCCCGAGCCTGCCGCCGCGGAAATCATCCGAAAGCGCCATGCCGTGCGGTGCCAGGGCGCTTCCGGAAGGCTTGCGCAGCGGTTGGCCGAGGTCACCGCCCCTGGCAACGAACCAGCCATCGTCCGTCCACTCGATCGGGTCCAGCAGGGTCTGCCGGCCCAGGGTCCAGAAGCCGTTCTCATACCCGTGATACATCATCCACCAGCGACCGTCGGTGCCTTCGACCACCGTCGCGTGGCCTCGTGACCACCACGGCTCGGACGCCGACTGCGTGCGCGTGATCGGATTGTTCGGTGCGTTCTGCCAGGGCCCATGGATGGAACGCGAGCGCGCAGTGATCACCATGTGCCCGGTGGGTGGGCCGGCGGTGCCTCCCACGGCGGTGGTCATGTAGTACCAGCCCTCGCGGAAGTGGATCTTCGGTCCTTCCTGCGCATAGGCCTCCACATCCCAGCTCTGCGGATAGCGCCAGCCGTCGTAGACATGCTTCGGTGTGCCGACCACGCTCAGCCCGTCATCGGCCAGCTGCACATAGTCGCCTCCGCTGAGGAACAGGTAGCGCTTGCCGTCCTCGCCCACCGCATGGCCGGGGTCGATGTAGCCGCCCAGGCCGATGTCGATCGGATCGCTCCACGGCCCGCGGATGTCATCGGCCCACACCACGAAGTTGCTGCGGTGTTCGCCGGTCCGGGCCGGGAAGTAGATGAAGTAGCGACCCTGGTGCTTGACGATGTCCGGTGCCCAGATCGCACCCACGTTGCGGGTGATGGCATGACCCAGCGGCTGCCAGTTGACCAGGTCCCGCGAATGCCAGATCGGCAGGCCGGGATAGGCGTCGAAGGAGGACAGGGTCAGGTAGTAGTCCTGTCCGTCCTTCAGTACCGACGGATCGGGGCGGTCGCCGGCCAGCACCGGGTTCAGGTAGGTGCCGTCGCCGAGATCGGCCTGGCGCTGGTTCTCCAGCCCACGTGCCCAGGTTGGTGAGGCCGGGCCGGAGGCCAGCGCCGGAAGCGCGGCCAGAAGCAGGCTGGCCAGGGCCACGGCAGGGATGCGGCGAAGCGGACGGTGCATGGCAGCGGTCTCCGGCTCAGCTGCGCAGCGTGGCCGGCAGCCACAGCGACAGGGCAGGGAAGAAGGTGACCACCAGCAGCACGCCCAGCGCAGCGAACCAGAACGGCCAGATGGTACGCATGCTCTGGCCCACGCTGATCTTGCCGATGGCGGTACCGATGAACAGCACCGAGCCCACCGGCGGTGTCACCAGGCCCAGGCCGCCGGTCAGCACCAGCACCAGCCCGAAGTGGATCGGATCGATGCCGTACGCGCGCGCCACCGGCAGGAAGATCGGCGTGCAGATCAGGATCATCGGTGCCAGGTCCATGAAGGTTCCCAGCAGCAACAGCATCACCACGATCATCAGCAGCACCATGAACTGGCTGTGCGCGAAGGACTGCAGGAAATCCACCGCCGCCGCCGGCACCTGCAGGTAGGCCAGCAGCCAGCCGAATACCGCAGCGGTGGCGATCACGAACAGGATCACGCCGGTGCTGCGTGCGGCGTGGACGACCGTGGCGAAGAACTCGCGCCAGCGCAGTTGCCGGTACAGCACCGTGGTCACCAGCAGTGCGTACACCACGGCGATCGCCGCGCTTTCCACCGCAGTGAAGATGCCAGCGCGGATGCCGACGAAGATCAGCGCGACCAGACCGAGGCCGGGCAGGGCGGAGATCATCCGCAGCATCACCGCACGCCAGCCCGGGAACACCTCCACGCCATAGCCGCGGCGGCGCGCGACGACGTAGCCGGTGATCATCAATGCCAGCGTCATCAGCAATGCCGGAACGATGCCGGCCGCGAACAGATCGGCGATCGAGAGGCCGCCACCGGCTGCGGCCGAGAACAGGATCAGGTTGTGCGAGGGCGGAACCAGCAGCGCGACCAGGGCGGCGGTGATGCTGACATTGACGGCGAAATCGCGGTCATAGCCGCGCTTGACCATCTGCGGAATCATCGTGCCACCCACCGCCGAGACATCCGCGATGGCCGAGCCGGAGACGCCGCCGAAGAACAGCGAAGACAGGATCGAAACCTGGCCCAGGCCACCACGCAAGCGCCCCACCAGCGAGGACGCCAGCGCGATCAGGCGCTCGGAGATGCCGCCGCGCATCATGATCTCGCCAGCGAAGATGAACAGTGGAATGGCGATCAGCGATGCAGACCCGGTACCTGCCGAAATCTGCTGGACCAGAACGATGGACGGGATGTCCAGGTAGAGCAGGGTGGCAAGGGCGGCCGCAGCCAGCGCGTAGGCCACCGGCACGCCCAGCAGCAGGAACACTGCGAACACCGAGAACAGAATGGCGATACCCATGGATCAACGATCTCCTTCAGCGTCATCGGCGGCAGCGTCTGCCGGCGTGGACTGCGTGGCCTTCCACGCACGGTTCAGCGCGAACACCACCATCAGCACGCCGCCCAGCGCCAGCGGCAGGTAGTTGATGCTCTGCGGAAGCTCGGCACCGGCGGTCTTGATGTCCAGGCCGTCGAGAAGAAGCTCGGCCGACCACACTGCGATGAACGCGCCCAGCACGGCCACCACCAGTTGCACCAGCACGTCCACAGCGCGGCGCAGCGCCGGCGCCATGTAGGCATGCAGCAGGAAGAAGCCGAAGTGGCGGTTGGTGTGCACGCCACAGGCCGCGCCCAGGCTCATCGCGGTGCTGAGCAGCAGCAGGGTCACCGGTTCGGTCCAGCTTGGGGAATCGTTGATCACATAGCGCGCGAAGACCTGCCAGCCCTGCACCACCACCAGCCCCAGCAGGGCCGCCACGGCGGTGTAGATGGCAATGTCGGCGATGCGGTCCAGCAGGCGCTGCCCGGGGCCGGGTGGGGAGAACGTCGTCGTTTCGGTCATGGCTGTGTCCTCAGGCTGCACCGCGGATGCGATCGACCAGCGCGGCGATTTCCGCGTGCTGCAGGTACTGCTGCAGCAGGGGCTGCGCGGCGGCGCGGAACGCCGGCATGTCGACCTCGTTGGCCTTCACGCCGTACGCCAGCACCGCGCGTCGTGCCGCATCCTCGGAGGCATCCCACTGGTCGCGCATCACCTTCACCGACGCACGTGCGGTCTCCAGCAGCAGCTGGCGGTCATCCGGCTGCAGCCGCTCGAAACTGGCGCGTGACATCAGCAGCACGTCCGGTGCATAGGAGTGATCGCTCTGCGACCAGTAGTGCGCAGCCTCGAAGTGACGGCTGGAGTGGAAGCTGCGCATGTTGTTCTCGGCACCGTCGATCATGTGCGTCTCCATGCCGGAGAACGTATCGCCCAGCGACATCGGCGTCGGGTTGGCGCCGAGCAGCCGCATCAGCTGGATGAAGATGTCCGATGATGCGACGCGCAGCTTCAGCCCGTGCAGGTCACCGGGCTGCGTGATCGGATGCCGGGTGTTGTAGAAGCAGCGCGCACCGGAATCGTAGATGGCCAGGCCGACCAGGTCGCGGCGTTCGAAGCCGCGCAGCACGGCATCGGCCACGCCGCCATCAAGCGCTGCCCGCTGATGCGCCACCGATTCGAACACGTAGGGCAGGCACAGCGCCTGGGTCAGCGGAAACGCGTTGTTCAGCGCGCCCGCATAGACACGGGTGATGTCGATGGCGCCGAAGCGGGCCATGTCGATCGCTTCGGACTCGCGGCCGAGCTGGCCCGAGTGGTACTGGCGCAGACGCAGGCGTCCCTGGGTCTCACGCTGCAGGGTCTCGCCGATCCACTTCACCGCCGTCACGGTGGGGTAATCGGCCACGTGCACATCGGTCGCCGTCAGCAGTTGGCCGCCGGCTGCGTCAGGGCCCGGCCCGCGGCCACAGGCGGCGAGCAGGGGAGTGGCAAGTGCAGTGGCGCCACCGGCCAGGAAATGTCGTCGTGTGATCATCTGCGCCCTCCCGCGCGTGTTCACTGGTTCGTGCCGCGGCTTACCCGGCCGGCACGGCCCTGCAGGCAATCTCGCCGAAGCCGGCGAAGCGCACCAGCGCCGTTTGTCCTGCCTGGATGTCGTGGATGCCGGTCGCATTGCCGGTGGCGATCAGGTCGCCACGCCGCAGGGGCCGGCCGCGAAGCGCGGAACGGGACAACGCGAACGCGTACGCTGCGCGCAGGCCACCGGGCAGGCGGCTCGCGCCGCCGACCCCGACCACTTCACCCTCGATCAGGGTCTCGGCGCGCAACGCCGACTCATCGAGGGACGTCCAGTTGCCGATCTCCGGCCCCAGCACGAGGCCGTTGTTGTTGCCGAAGTCGGATACCACCACGCGCGGGCCCAGCTCGTTGATCGTTGCCAGCGGGCTGCTGGCAACCTCGACACCGAGGTACAGGCGGGCCGGCAACGCTTCAGCCTGTTCCGGCGACCAGTGCAGCTGGTCGGCGGGGGCATCCTCCAGCAGTTCCAGCACGTACTCGGCCTCGATCGCGGCGAAACCACCGACGAACACCGGGACATCCGTTGTTCCACCGGTAGCATTTTTGAGCTGAGGCTTGAAGATCGGGCCCAGCAGCCGTTCGTCCCCGGACGCATCGCGGCGTTCGGCAGCGATGTAGCCGACCTTCCAGCCGACCACCGGCTGGTTCCAGCGGGCGATGGCCAGGTCCTGGACCAGGTAGGCCGCGACCAGGTCCGCCGGGATGTCGCCCGGGAACGCCTTCAGTGCCTGGCCCGCAAGGCGTGCGGTGGTGAAGGCCTGGGCAATCGCGGCCGCATCGGCCGGCGGCGTGTGCCCATGTGTGCCGTGTTCGTTGCTCAAGAACGTCTCCCTCTGGCGTTGTTGCGCTGCCTATCGACAGCGTCTGCAGGACGTGTATATGGTAAACCGGTGTCATCACGCAAGCGGCAGCGCATCACGCCGTCTTTGCCGACGCCGCCAGCGCCCTGTCCTGTCCTGTTGGAGCCCCGTCAGTCATGCGTCTGCCCATCGTGTTGCTGTGCCTGTCCCTGCTGCTGCCGGCGGCACCCGCCTGCGCGGTCGACACGTCGTTGCGCGAAGGCGAGCGTGTGGCCCAGGCGTTGCCCGGCGAGCAGCTGCCGTTGTGGCCGGCAGGCACAGTGCCGGGCGAAACCGGCCCCGCACGTCCGACGCGGGTGGTCGAGCGCAGTGCGGACCCTGCACGCCCGGACCGCTACGCCGACCAGATCGACGCGCCCTCTCTGCAGGTGTACACACCCGCCCGGCCGAACGGCCGGGCCCTGCTGGTGATCCCCGGCGGCGGCTACCAGCGGGTGGTGATCGACAAGGAGGGCAGCGCGCTGGTTCCGTTCTGGGTGGACGGCGCCGGCTACACCCTGTTCGTCCTGCGCTACCGCCTGCCGCAGCCGGGGCGCGACCGCCAGGCCGCGCTCGCGGACGCGCAGCGCGCGCTGCGGGTGGTGCGCGACCAGGCGCGACGGCGCGGACTGGACGCGAACGACGTGGCGGTGATGGGCTTCTCGGCGGGCGGCCACGTCGCGGCGCGGCTGGCCACCGGCTTCGACATCGCCGTCCATCCCGCACGGGATGACCTCGACCGGCTGAGCGCCCGCCCGAGCCGTGCCGTGCTGGTCTACCCGGTGATCGACATGGGCGCGCATGCGCACAGCGGCTCGCGTGCCCGCCTGCTGGGCGAGCATCCGGGTACCTCGCTGCAGGCAGACTATTCGATGCAGCAGCGGGTACGTGGCGACATGCCGCCGACGCTGCTGGTCCACGCCGCCGACGACGCCGTGGTGTCGGTGCGCAACAGTGAACTCATGGCGCAGGCACTGGCGGGTGCGGGTGTCGAGCACGAACTGCACGTCTTCGCCCATGGCGGCCACGGCTTTGGCATGGACATCCCCGCGCGGTCGACGCTGGCACTCTGGCCGCTGCTCGCGCAACGCTGGCTGGGCCCTGCGGAGGACGCGCGATGAACGATGCGCCGGCCGACCTGCAGCGCCGGCGGTTCCTGCGTGACAGCGCCCGCTGGGCCCTGGCCACCGCGTCCGCTACGGCTGCCTTCACTGCATTGCCAACGCTGGCCAGCGTGCCGGGTGCCCGCGACGACCGCCTGCCATTGGCCCGGGTTCGTGGCGGGCGTGTGCGTGGCCAGCGCGAGCACGGGGTACTGGTGTTCCGTGGGCTTCGCTATGGTGCCGACACCGCTCAACACCGCTTCCAGCCGCCGCGGCATGAAGCTGCCTGGCGCGGCATCGCCAATGCACTGGAGTACGGTCCGGCGGCACCGCAGGGCGGCAGCGAAGGGCCCGGCAGCGAGGACTGCCTGTTCCTCAATGTGTGGACACCCGCGCTCGGCGACGGTGGACGCAGGCCGGTGCTGGTGTACGTGCACGGCGGTGGATTCAACAACGGGTCCGGCAGTGATCCGCTGTACGACGGCGCTGCGCTGTGCCGCCGCGGCGATGTGGTAGTGGTCACCCTCAATCATCGCCTCAACACGTTCGGCTATCTCTACCTGGGGGCGTTGGGCGATCCGCGCTACGCCGCCTCGGGCAACGTCGGCCAGCTCGACCTGGTACAGGCGCTGCAGTGGGTGCGGCAGCACGCGGCGGTCTTCGGTGGCGACGCGGCGAACGTCACGGTGTTCGGGCAGTCCGGCGGGGGCGCCAAGATCGCCACGCTGATGGCGATGCCTGCGGCCCGAGGGCTGTTCCACCGCGCGTGGACGATGAGTGGCCAGCAGGTCACCGCTGCCGGACCGCGCGCGGCCGCGCAGCGCGCTGCGATCGCGATGCAGGCCGTTGCTGCACATGATGTGCAGGCCCTGCTCGACCTGCCGGTCGACGTATTGCTGGAAGCCACCCGTGCGCGTGATCCCTCGCGCGTGGAAAGCACGTCGCTGTACTTCGGCCCGGTGCTGGACGATGTGGTGCTGCCAGTGCATCCGTTCTGGCCACAGGCGCCGCAGCAGTCGGCGGCGATTCCGATGGTGATCGGCAACACCCGCGACGAGACCCGCGCGTTCCTCGGCAACGATCCCGCCAACTTCGCCCTGACCTGGGAAACACTGCCGGCACAGCTCGAACGACAGCAGTTCGTCGATCTGCGGCCGGAGACCGTGATCGCCGAGTATCGCCGCCTGTATCCGCACTACACGCCGTCCGAAGTGTTTTTTGCTGCAACCACGGCTGGCCGCAGCTGGCGCGGAGCGGTGGAGGAACTGGAAGCGCGGGCGCGCCAGCCCGCGGGCGCAGCACCGACCTGGGCGTACCAGCTGGATTGGGGGTCGCCGGTGGAGGAGGGGCGCCTGCGTGCTTTCCATACGCTGGACATCCCGCTGGTCTTCGACAACGCAGGGCTGCCGGGCGCGCGCACCGGGGGGGGCGATGATGCGCGTGCGCTCGCGGCGACCATGAGCGAGGCCTTGATCGCCTTCGCCCGCAGCGGCGACCCCAATCACGCCGGATTGTCGCAATGGGCCCCTTATACGCTGCCGCAACGGCGGACAATGCTGTTCGATCGCACCAGTCGCGCGGTTGACGATCCGCGCGCAGGCGAGCGCGCGCTCTACGGAAAAGTGCCTTTCGTGCAGCGCGGCACGCAGTGATGACACCGCAGCACAAACATTCTGTTAACTCCGCTCGGCTAGAGTCGGGTCATGGGAGACACGTTCACGCCACTGCCGTTCGCCGGCCGGGAGCGCCTGCTTGCCGCCATTGATGGTGCGGTAGCGCTGGCGGATCCGCACGCGATCACCGAGGGCCTGCAGCGCGTGCTGCGTGATGCCATCACCGATCCTTCGATACAGCTGCCGCCGTGTGTACGGCGACCGGTGCGTGGTCACTACGCACGTCGTGAACTGCACCGCAGCCGGACCCTGGGGTACAGCGTCATCGCCATGTGCTGGGGCCCGGGGCAGGGTACGCCGCTGCACGATCACGATGCGATGTGGTGCGTGGAAGGCGTCTGGCAGGGCGAACTGCTGGTCACGCCGTATGCGCTGCTGGAGCGGAAGGGCACTCGCCACCGCTTTGCCGCGCAGCCGACACTGTACGGCCAGCGCGGCAGCGCCGGCAGCCTGATTCCCCCGCACGAATACCACACGCTGCGCAATGCCAGCGATGCCGATGTGGCCGTGTCGCTGCACGTCTACCAGGGCGTGATGGAGCGCAGCGCGGTGTTCGAGCCGCTGGGCGATGACTGGTACCAGCGACGGGTGAAGCGGATGGAGACCGACGCGGCATAGGCCGCGCCGGCCGTCGCGTTCAGCGCGGCACGTCCACGACGTTGTTGAGCAGGGTCACTTCCTCGCCACCGTCAGCGAGGGCCACGCGCACGCGCAGGCCACCCTGATGACCGGCGGGGATCATCAGTGTCACGTGGGTGGTCTTCGGTTCCAGGTCATCGGGTGCCGCCATCGCGGGCACATCGGTACGCGCGATCTCACGGCCCGTGGTGTCTTCCAGGATCGCCACGCCCGCGCCGGTGGCCACGTGGCCCAGGCTGTGCACGGTCACCCGCACACGCTGGCCGTCCACCTGCACATCACCGCGGCCGACGCCCAGGTCGGCGCGTGTTTCCACCGGGCTGCCGGCGACGACGCGCTCGAACTCGAACAGTTCCGTGCGCCCGGGACGGAACTGCATCGGCACCGCGCTGCTGGTTTCCAGCCGCACCGTGCGCTCCGTCGGCGTGCCATCGATGCGTCCATCTCCATCGGCATCCACGCCGGCACGGATGCGCCACGTGCCGCTGGCAACGTTCCAGCCGGTCATGTCGGCACTGATGGTGCGGTTACCCAGATTGTGGCTGGTGATGGTGAAGCGCTCGCGCGAGGGCGCATGCACCAGCAGTGCAACCTGTTCGGCGGCACCGTCGCGATCGAAGCGCCAGCTGACCGTATGCCCGGGCCAGCTCTGGTTGCGCTTGAGCGCGATGCCCCCCAGCCGGGCGCGCTGCAGGAACTCGCTGGGTGCTTCCACGCGATCGGACCACCAGTGGCCCTCGGTGTTCATGTAGGCCCGCAGCACCTTGGCCTGCAGTCCTTCGGCATGCAGTGCATCGATGTACTTCAGGTCACCACTGGCCTGCCAGGCCATCAGGCTGGCGAAACCGGTCTTTCCGGCGTCGGCTTCGGCAGTCAGCTGCGGATACCAGTCCTGCTGGCGTCCCAGCACCTCGACGATGTTCTCGCCGAGATTGGCCAGCGCGCCCGGTCCCCCGCGTGCCACGCGATAGTCCAGCGCCTGCAGGTACTTCGCATCGCCGGTCCAGCGCCAGGCGGCCCAGAAGGTATGCAGCGTGTCGCCGCCGCCGGAACCGTCGTTGAGTTCACCGCCGCGGGTGGCGCCGGTGGCCCAGTGGATCTCGTTGGGCAGGGTGAAGCGTCCTTTCGCGTCCGTGCCGGCATGGGCGAGATAGCTGTCGGCCAGGCCGGTCACCAGCCGGCGCCCGGTCGGATCGGCGTTGTACTGGCCCAGCAGGAACGCGGGGTGCAGCACCGGGAACGAATAAGGCTTCTGCCATTGCCAGTTCGGTTCGCGGTAGATCCTGTTGCCGCCGAACCAGTTGCTGGAGAACAGCAGGTGTCCCTGCGGATTGGGCAGGATGATCCGCTCGTCGAATGCCTTGACCGTCTCCATCAGCCGTTCCAGCGTCAGCGGATCGCCCCAGTTGAGGTACAGCATCGCGCTGTTGGTGTTGATGCCCTCTTCGTAGGCATGCAGCTCATCGGTTTCGATGGTGCTCAGGCCGTTGCTGAACATGCCATTGCGATACACCGCATCGGACAGGGCGGTGAGCGAGGCATTGAGGCGGTCCGGCTGCACGCCCATCAGCGCCAGGCCCGGCCACTGCTGGGTGAGATCGGAATCATCGGAGATGCCGCCGCCGAAGTCGCCGTAGGGCACCTGGCGATGGTCGATCCACCAGTCGACGAAGCGACGCACCTGTGCGAGGTCCTGCACCTGGTGGAAGGCCCAGGCCGGCACACCGGCGGGCACCACCGGTGCGGAGTAGGGCGGCCGGCCCTGGCTGTTGTAGCTGATGTAGTTCCAGTACTGCCGCCCCAGTGCGTGGTCCGGATCGACCCGCAGCAGGTCGCTCAGATCGGCGTAGACGCGCGCATACAGGCGCTGCCGCTTGGAGGTGGTGTGCTCCTCCACCAGGAATCCCCAGTTGTCGCGCACCTGGTTGAAGCGGTCGGCCACGTGCTCCTTCAGCGCTTCGGCGCGCAGCTTGAACACCAGCCGGATCTGCGCGCCATCGAGCACCCGGGCATCGAAGCCGGGGGCGGCCGAGGCGATGCTCAACCACAGGCTGTCAGGGGTGAGGATGCGGTCGCGCAGGTCCAGCCACAGGGTGCGCTTCTGTCCCGGCTGCACCGAGACCGACACGTCGATCATGTCGCGCGCCGGCCAGATCGGGTCCTTGATGCGGATGTTGAGCGGAATCAGGCCTTCATGCGTGGCCGCCAGATCCAGCGCGGGAAGATCGATGGCAACGCCGTCCAGGCCGTCGTGCATGTTCTCCCAGCTGTAGGCCCAGCTGCGGATCAGCGGCTGGTCGGGCGGCGCATCGCCTACCCCGGAAGGAATGAGCACGTGCACGATCGGGCGCGGCTGCGCGGGCAGGGTACCGGCATCGCGGCGGCGTGAGCCGGCCCCCTTGGGCAGCGCCATCACCGTGCTGCGTTCGGCCTCGGGATAGCGACCGTCGATGTAGCGGCGCAGGGCATCCAGATTGGTGTAGTCAGGCAGCGCCTGGCTGTCGATCGTGTAGGTCTGCTTGACCGTGCCGTCCGGCTCGCTGCCCTCGCTCACGGCGTAGGCCCAGATTTCCTGGATCGGCGTTTCCTGCTCGACGTTGCTGAAGCGCAGCACGCCGCCGCTGAGGGATGGTATCGGATCGACGCTGCGCACCACGCCGCGCGGGCGGGTGAACAGGGTACGGGTGGCGTGCGCGGCGTCGCTGCCATGTGCCAGCGTGCCGAAGGCCGCGCCGCGGATCTCGATGCGGTTGACCGTCTCGCCGTCCGGCAGCGTCAGGTCCAGGTGCTTTCCACCCTCCACGTAGGTGTTCCAGTCCGGCAGCTGGAAGTAGTCGTTGCGTCCGGGCAGCCGCGAGCGGTTGTAGACGCCGGGCCATGTGGTCTCGGCGATGCCGTCGGTGGCCTTCCACATCCACGCCTTCAGGTCGCGGGTGTCGGCGAATTCGACCTTGCGGATGCGGGTGGTCGGCGCGGTCAGCGCCGGTGGTGCGGTGCCGTCCCAGCCGAAGCGATGGCGCCAGGCACGCAGGCCTGCCTCGGGAACCTCGGCGGTGGTGGGCGTGACCCCACGGGCCAGCGCCGCCACGGCCGGTGCATCCAGCATGCGGTCATAGATGCGGATGTGCTGGAAATCGCTGCCGCGCAGGAAGTTGTAACGGCTCTGTACCTGGTACGGTGCCATCACCCGACCGGCCAGGCCGAGCTGGTCCAGCGCGGCATCGTAGTCGCCGGTGGTCTGCGCGCGGGCCACTTCGCGTCCGTCGATGAACAGGCGTACACCCTGGTCCTCGTCCCAGGCGAAGGCCAGGTGCAGCCACTGGTCCGCGCGTGGCGGCGTGTCCATGCGGAACGAGACGCGGGTGCGGGCAAGATTGGCATCGGTGACGAACGCATCGAAACCGTGGCCGTTCCAGTCGATGCGCAGCCACGCCATGTCCCAGCTGCTGTGATCGGCATAGCCGACGCGGAAGATCACGAACGGGGCTTCGCCCACCGCGTACCGCGCACGCCAATCGAAGGCCAGGGTGCCGCGCTGGGCCAGGATGTTGCCCGGCGCATCCCACGCCAGGACGCCATCGTCCTGCCATTGGATGGCCTTGCCGCGTACACCGTCATCGACCACCGCCACCCTGTCGCGGAAGTTCGGTATCGCCTCGCCGTGCGCCACGGTGGCCTGCAGGCCCTGGTTGGCGTCGACGTGGAACAGCAGGGTTGGGCCATCGGCAGCTGTCGCAGGGCCAGCAGCCAGGGCCACTGCCAGCAGCAGGCAGCGGGACAGGGTCGAGCGATGCGGCATCAGATGTTTCCTTTCAACGGGCGACAGCCGGCGTAGGGCCGCCGGACCGTAGCAAGGCCACGCCGCCACGGCACCTTGCGGCGCAGCAGCGGTCGTGGCGAACGGCAATGCACCGGTCGGCGCATCGCCGGCGCTGCTCAGAACTTGTAGCGCACGCCGAGCAGGAACTGACGGCCGGTCTCGGTGTACTGCAACGGCAGGCGGCCGGTCGCGGGCGAATACACCCACTCATCGGACGCTTCGTTGGTCAGGTTCACCCCTTCCAGGCTCAGTTCCAGCTGGTCACTGATCCGGTAACGGATCGACGCATCGATGACCGTGGTACCGGTCATGCCGTGGTAACCGTCCAGATTGAAGCCGGTTTCCTGGCCCGGCACCTGGGTCAGGTAGTCGTCGCGGTTGGTGGCCGAGATGCGCCCGGAGAAGGTGGTGCCTTCGTAGAACAGGGTCGCGTTCCACGAGGTGTTGGACAGGCCCAGCAGATCGTTCTTCATCACCGGCTGACCGGCCGAGTTGATGTACTGGATCTTCGAATCCACCCAGGTGTAGTTCAGCTGCAGACCGAGGTTGGCCCACTTGCCCGGCAGGAAGGTGAAGGGCTGGGTGTAGTTGGCTTCCGCGCCGAACAGCTCGCCACCCGGGGTGTTGACCGGACGGGTGAAGGTGAACTCATCGGTCGGCGATGCGCCGGTGCCGATCAGCAGTTCGGCAGGCAGGCCGCTGTCGGTGTACGGCCGATTCTCGCGCAGCGTCTGTACGGAGGTTTCGATGTCCTTGTAGAACAGGCCAAGGCCGGCCATGGCGCCTTCGGCGAAGTACCACTCGAAACTCAGATCGACATTGGTCGCGCGGGTCGGATCCAGGTTGGGGTTGCCGCTGGAGATGGTGCGTGCGCCACCGGCCACGGCCACAGTGGCACCTGGCGTCAGGCTGCCCAGGCCGGGTCGGGTCATCACCTTGGCCGCACCCAGGCGGATCAGGAAATCGGGGGTGACTTCGGCAACCAGGTTGAACGAGGGCAGGGTGTCGTCGTAGGTGCGGGTGGCGGTGGTGGACGTGGTGCCACTGGCCAGCGTCGACAGCCCGGTGGAGGACTGCTTGGTGCGCACATAGCGTACGCCGACGTTGCCGGACAGCGGCAGCGAGCCGATCTCGGTGGAGAACTCACCCATCAGGTAGGCACCGCGATCCTTCTCTTCCACGCTGCGCACGTTGTTGGCGCGCGGTGCGACCGCGTAGATGCCGCTGTTGCTGTAGATGTCGAACTGATCGGCGACGGCGTCCAGATCCGGCACCACCCAGTTCGAGGGATTGCCGCTGATGCCCTTCAGGCCGGCCTGCGTGGTCATGTCCACCGGAACGATCCTGCTGCCATCGGCGAAGGTGGGCACGGCCAGCTCGCTGCCACGGCGCAGTTCGGTGGTCTTGAACGTGTAATCCTTGGCCAGCACGCCACCCTTGAGGCGGAAGCCGGGGCTGATGTTCCAGTTGAAGTCGATCTGGCCGGTATCGAAATCATTGTCCACGTACTGCGGTCGCAGGCGGATCTCCGCCAGTTCCCAGCCGTTGGGATCGGTGGGATCGATGCCGTAGTTGAGGATCGGCGAGCGGTTGTTGCCCCGGTAGTCGTAGCTGTAGCCGTCGACGTCGTACTTGTCCATGATGATGGTGGTCTGCACCGGGTTCTCATGCCGGGACCGCGAGACCCCCAGCTTGCCGGACAGGGTGAAGTCGTCGCTGAAGCGGTGCTGGCCGTTGAGGCTGATCTGCTTGAACTCGGTGCTCCACTCGTCGTGGCGGTTCTCGCTGCGGATGTCGACGTTGTCGAACTCGCCGTAGACCAGCGCGTTGTTCTCGATGACGCCGTTCCTGACGATCATCGACGGCTTGCCGGCCAGGCGTGGCTGGCTGGTGTTGGCACCGCGGCTGAAGGAAATCGCCTCGATGTAGTGCTCGTCGCGGGTGGCATCGATTTTCGAGTACAGCGCGTCCAGCGAGATCTCGGTCGCGTCGCTGGGCTTCCACTGCAGCGTACCGGTCACGCCCAGGCGCTTCTGCTCATGTTCCATCTGCACGTAGCGCGGGAAGCGCGGGTGGTAGACGTCGGCACTGCGCGCGGCGGTGAACGGGGACGAGGCACTGAAGTTGCCGTTGCTCGGGCCGTTGGCCCAGCGGCCCGTGTTGGAGCCCTCCTCCAGCGCCTGGCGCTCGGAGTAGGCCACCGACAGCAGGGCGCCGAACGTACCGTCGGCGAAGATGTTCGACACCAGCGCGGCCATGCGGGGGTCGGCCTTCTCCGCCATCGCGTTGTAGCCGGCCTGGCCGCTGGCGGCGAAGGTGAAGCCGTCATAGTCGAACGGCCTCGCCGTGCGCAGATCGACGGTGGCGCCCAGCGAGCCTTCTTCGACATCGGCCGAAGCGGTCTTGCGCACCACCAGCTGCGAGAACAGGTCGGAGGCGAAGACATTGAAGTCGAAGCCACGGCCGCGGTTGGTACCACCGCTCTGGTCACCGGCGCCGACGGTGGTCAGCGCCTCCATGCCGTTGATGCGCACGCGGGTGAAATCCGGGCCGAGGCCGCGCACCGAGATGTTGCGGCCCTCGCCGGCCTCGCGGGTGATGACCACACCCGGGATGCGCTGCAACGACTCGGCCAGGTTCAGATCCGGGAACTTGCCGATGTCCTCGGCGACGATGGCGTCGACCACGCCGGCCTCGCCACGCTTGATGTCCAGCGCCTTCTCCACGCTGGCGCGGTAGCCGGTGACGGTGACCGTATCCAGGTCCGTGGCGCCGGCGGCGCTGCTCTGCTGCTGGGCGGTCGCATTGGCCGCCAGGGCCAGTCCGACGGCCATAGCGAGCAAGGTAACCGGTGTCTTTTTTTGGTGGTTCCGAGACTGCATGCCTTTCCCCTCTCCCAAAGGTCTGGTGCTGCGGCTGTTTCAGCGTGATGACACCGCTGGTCAGAGCGGACGTTAGCAGCACGTCCCGGATCCGGCATCTTGCACCGCAACAGATCTGAAATGTCTCCAAGAGGCTTGCAGGACAATGCTTCCGTCAGTTCCTACGGGTGCGTGGGGCGCATCGGAAGGCTAGAATGACACCGATGGCCAAACGCCGCGCCGACGCGTGGTACACATTCACGCCGTGCAGTTTCACATGCTGGCGGCAAGCGGGGAGGAGTGGAGATGGGGCGTATCGTATGTTTCGGGGAACTGCTGCTGCGGCTCGGCGCGCCCGGTCGCGAGCTGCTGCTGCAGTCACCGCAGCTGCAGGTGCACGTGGGCGGGGCGGAAGCAAACGTGGGTGTCTCGCTGTCCCGATTCGGACATGACGTGGCCATGGTCAGCACGGTGCCCGGCAATGCCCTGGGGGCGCACGCACTGGGTGAACTGCGCCGCCATGGCGTCGATACGCGGGCGGTGCGCGAGGTGGCGGACGGTCGCATGGGCCTGTACTTCCTCACCACCGGCGCGGTGCAACGTGCCAGCGAGGTGGTGTACGACCGGGCCGATTCGGCCTTCGCGCGCAGCACTGCAGCCGATCATGACTGGCCGGCGCTGCTGCAGGGCGCGGACTGGCTGCACCTGTCCGGCGTCAGCCCTGCGCTGGGGCCGCAGGTGGCCGAGGCGACGCTGGCGGCGGCATGCGCCGCGCGTGCCAGTGGCGTGCGCGTTTCCTTCGACGGCAATTTCCGGCCCACGCTGTGGCAGCGCTGGGGCGGCGACGCGCAGGCGATCCTGCATGCCCTGTTCGACCAGGCTGACATTGTGTTCGCCGACTACCGCGATATCGAAGTGATCCTGGGCCAGCGCTTTACCCAGGCCGGCGCCGTGGAGCGCGTGGACGCTGCCGCAGCGGCGGCATTCGCCGCGTTCCCGCGGCTGCAATGGCTGGCATGCACGCAACGGCAGGCGCTGAGCGTGGACCATCATGCGCTGGGCGCCCTGCTGCTGGGCCGTGAGGGCGTGCGTGCGCAGGCGCCCGTGCGGCAGCTGACCGGCATCATCGATCGCATCGGCGGCGGCGATGCCTTCGCGGCAGGCATCCTGCATGGCATCCTGTCAGGCTTCGATGCCGACGCCACCGTGCGTTTCGGCCTGGCTGCCGGCGGACTGAAGCATTCCATCCCCGGCGATTTCAATCCTGTCAGCGAAGCTGACGTGCTGGCCCAGATGGGCGAGGAGCGATTCGATGTCCGGCGCTGATCCGCGCGTTCGCGCGGTACTGAAACTGGCACCGGTGATTCCGGTGTTCACCCCCGATGATGTCGACGATGCCGTGCAGGTGGCGCAGGCGCTGTTCCGGGGCGGTCTGCCGGTGATCGAGGTCACCCTGCGCACACCCCGTGCGATGGATGCCATCCGGGCAATGGTCGAGGCCGTACCCGACGCGGTGGTGGGGGCCGGAACGGTGCTGACGCCTTCGCAGATGGAGGCGGCCAGGGCCGCAGGTGCGCGCTTCGCGGTGTCGCCGGGCGCAACGCCGACGCTGTACGCGGCCGCGCGCGATGCCGACCTGCCGTATCTGCCGGGCGTGGCCACGGGGTCCGAGCTGATCCTTGGCCTCGAGCATGGCCTGGATACCTTCAAGTTCTTCCCCGCGGTGCAGGCCGGCGGCGCGGCACTGCTGGCGGCCTGGCACGGCCCCTTCGCCGACGTGCGCTTCTGCCCGACCGGTGGCATCAGCGCCCAGACCGCGGCGCAGTTCCTGCACCTGCCGAACGTGCTGTGCGTGGGCGGTTCATGGCTGACCACGGCGGCCTTGCTGCAGACCCGCGACTGGGGCGCGATCGAACGCCTGGCACGCGAGGCGTCCGTGCTGGCGGGCTGAACCGGCAGGCAATCTTCCAGGATTTGATCGGGATCAAAGCGCCGGCCTCGTGCCGGCGTCACTCTGTCTGCAAGCGCACGACGGAGGAAAACCCATGAACAGAACCATGAAGGCCGCTGTCGTTCGCGAGTTCGGCAGCCCACTGGTCATCGAGGAAGTTCCGGTACCACGCCCGGGGGCGGGCGAGGTGCTGGTCAGGATCGAAGCCTGCGGTGTCTGCCACACCGACCTGCACGCCGCCGAGGGCGACTGGCCGGTGAAACCGGACCCGCCGTTCATCCCCGGCCACGAGGGCGTGGGGCACATCGTGGCCGTGGGCGGCGGGGTCGGGCATGTCAAGGAAGGCGACAGGGTCGGCATCCCCTGGTTGTACTCGGCGTGTGGCCATTGCGAACACTGCCTGGGCGGCTGGGAAACGCTGTGCGAGACGCAGCGCAACACCGGCTACTCGGTCAACGGCGGCTTCGCCGAGTTCGCACTGGCCGATGCCAACTATGTCGGCCTGCTTCCGAAGGAGGTGGGCTTCGTCGAGATCGCGCCGGTGCTGTGCGCCGGCGTGACGGTCTACAAGGGCCTGAAGGTGACGGACACGAAGCCCGGTGACTGGGTGGCGATCTCCGGCATCGGTGGCCTGGGCCACATGGCGGTGCAGTACGCGCGTGCGATGGGCCTGAACGTGGCTGCCATCGACGTGGAGGACAGCAAGCTGGCGCTCGCGCGGCGGCTGGGCGCGCAGGTCACGGTCAACGCGCGCACGACCGATCCGGCAGCATTCCTGAAGAAGGAGATCGGTGGCGCACACGGGGCGCTGGTCACCGCGGTATCGCCCAAGGCCTTCGAGCAGGCGCTGGGCATGGTCCGGCGGGGCGGCACGGTCTCGCTCAACGGACTGCCACCGGGCAACTTCCCACTGGACATCTTCGGCATGGTCCTCAATGGCGTGACGGTGCGCGGTTCGATCGTCGGCACGCGGCTGGATCTGCAGGAGTCGCTGCAGTTCGCCGCCGAGGGCAAGGTCGCGGCCACGGTCAGCACCGACCGCCTGGAAAACATCAACGAGGTGTTTGCCCGCATGCGCGCGGGCACCATCGACGGGCGCGTGGTACTGGACATGGCCGCCTGACACCCGTGCATGGCCGCCGCGGCCCGGCACCCTCTCCCACGGGTGCGGCGGTCATGCCGATCGATGCGCGCCCGGCGTAGCTGCGCAGGTGGTCAGCGCTGCGACCCAGCGCGCCGGGCGGCAGCCGTCGCCCAGCGCGCCGCCACCACCGGAGCCGTGATGCACACCGCCTGGTCGGTCACCGTGGTCACCGCGCGTTCCAGCAGCTGGATGTCTGCCTCGTGCTGGCGTGCCACGTGCGGGTCCTCGAAGAAGATGGCGCGCTGGCAACGGCCCTCCAGCACGCGGTCGGCGATCTGCGCATCGCCGCCCATCGGTCCGCTCTGGTAGCGCGTCACCCAGGGCGTGTCGCTGGGCCAGCCGCGGCTCCATGCCAGCTCGTTGAGGCGCTGACCGGTGGTCCCGGTCGCCACCCGCTCGCCGAAGCGTGCCAGCACGTCGAAGTGCTCGTCGGCGAAGGCGAGCATCGCCGGCTTCATCGCATCATGCGCGATCAGTGCCAGGGTCTGGGTACCGAAGGCATGCAGATCGTCGGCACCGGCGTCGGCCTGCAGGCCGGCGTGCACGCGCTCCACCTCGATCCAGTCGCGTGCGGTGGCGACCGTGGAAATGAAAGGTTTGCCGTGGATCACGCACTGCCGCTTGAGCGCGGTCGCTTCGGGAAACACCGAGGACGGATCGACCGGATCGATCAGATAGATGGCACCGTCGAGCGTGCGCTGCGGGCCCATGCCGACCACCTCGGCGACCAGCTTCATCAGCCCGCCCTCGCGGCCGTAGGGATAGCGATGGAGGCCGGCATAGCCGTCGAGGAAGCCGTGGCGCCCGATCGCATCATGGGTGCGGCCGACAGCGTGCAGCGTTATGCCCAGTTCGCGCAGGCCCGGTTCGCAGGCACGCAGCCAGCGGAACAGGGCGGCGCGCGCATCCTGGTGGTGGAGCCGGTTGGCGGCCAGGCCGATACGCATCGAACGCTCCGTGGGCTGGTAGAAGCGGCAGTTTATGTCGCGAATGGCCAATTCTGCGCGCTTTGCAACTTTCCTCATTGTTGCTGTGCGGTGCGTCGCTAGCGTGGCAGGCAGAGCGGTACCGCTGCGCGGCCGTCGTCTCCGCCTGCGATTCGAGGATGCCCATCGTGAATGCCGCCGGCCCTGCGGCCGCATCCATTGCACGCTCCTGCCCGTGGCTGCGATCCCGCATCGTGCTGCCTGCCCTGTTGCTGTGGCCCATGATCGCGCGGGCCGACGGGTGCGACATGCCCCTGGTCGTGGCCTGGCCCAGTGACCGCCCGCCACTGTCCTTCAGCGCGCAGGGCCAGCCCGGCGGCCTGGTTGCCGACTACCTGCGGCGGCTGGGCGAGCAGATCGCGCTGCGTCCACATCCGCTTCCCGGCGCGGCCGGCGCGGCCGGGGCGCTGCCGGCCGGTACCCAGGCCGTGCTGGGATGGCCGCGCGAGCAGGTGCCCGACGGCTGGGTCGTGAGCAGGCCCTACCTGCAGCTGTCACAGGTGATCGTGCGCCGTCGCAACGACACGCCACTGCAGGGACTGGGCGGTCTGCGCGGCCGCCGCGTCGCCAGCCTCGACACGGTGCCACTGGCGGCCCACCTGCGTGAGCAGGCGCCGGGCGCATGGCTGCTGCAGGTCGACGCGCTCGATCATGCGCTGCAGCTGCTGGCCATCGGCCAGGTCGACGCGGTAGTTGCCACGCTGGCCGAAGTGGAAGCCGCATTGCGCAGGCCCGGCAGCGATGCCCTGGTGATCGCCGCGCCGGCCGGCTTCGATGATGCCTGGGTGCTGGCGGCTGCGCCGGCCTGTGCGGCCACCGTCGCCGCCTTCGACACCGTGCTGCACGAACTGGACGACGCGCAGCGGGCCGCGCTCCGCGCGGCGTGGGCGCCCAGCGGAGCACGCGCGCCGCCCGCACGGTCGCCGCTGCGCTGGCTGGTGCCGGTGCTGCTGGTCGCGCTGGCGCTGATCCTGGTGTATGCCTTCGGCTACTGGAGGCTGCATCGCGAAAGCAGCCAGCGCCGCGCGCTGGAACAGCGACTGCAGGAAGTGACCGCCAACCTGCCTGCGGTGGTCTACCGGGCGCGCCGCAGCGGCGAGGGCGACTACAGCCTGCCGCTGGTCGCCGGCGACGTGCAGTCGCTGTTCGGCATGAGTCTGGACAGCGTGCGGCTGGACCATCGCCGGCTCATGGCGGCGGTGCATGTCGACGATCGCAAGCCGGTGCTGGATCATCTGGAAGCCGCAGCGCGGGCCCGTGCGCCGATCGACATCACCTTCCGCACGCTGGGTCCCCATGGCTGGCGCTGGATCCGTTCGCATGGCAGGCCGTTGCCGGGCGAGAGCGACGACATCGAGTGGAGTGGCTACTGGATGGACGTCAGCCAGGCGCAGGCACGCACCCGTGCCCTGGCCGGGGCACGCCATCAGGCCGAAGAGACTGCAGCGGCGAAGACGCACTTCCTGGCCACCATGAGCCACCAGATCCGCACACCGATGAGCACGCTGCTGGGCATGCTCGAATGCCTGGCGGACAGCCCCCTGGACCCGTGCCAGCGGCAGGTCCTGTCCACCGTCGATGTGGCCGCGCAGATGCTGCGGCAGATTCTCGATGATGTGCTCGACAGTCATCGGTTGCAGGCGCTGCCGTTGCAGCTGCGTGCCACCGACATGGGTGCGCTGGCCACGGCCGTGCAGCAGCTGCTGGCACCGATGGCGGCCAGCCGTGCGTTGCACCTGCGGTGCGTGCTTGATCCTGCGCTGCAGCGGTGGCTGCTGGCCGATGGCCTGCGCGTGCGCCAGGTCCTGTTCAACCTGGTGGGCAACGCACTGAAGTTCACCCTGCACGGAGGTGTGGAACTGCGGCTGCGGGTGCTGCGGACGCAGGCGGCAGGACAATGCCTGCGCCTGCAGGTGAGCGACAGTGGCGTAGGCATCAGTCCCGAGCGGCAGCAGGCCGTGTTCGCCGATTACATCCAGGCCGAGCCGTCGACGGGGCGCCGGTTCGGCGGCAGCGGCCTGGGCCTGGCCATCTGCCGGGACCTGGTGGCCTCGATGGGCGGCGAGCTGCAGCTGCAAAGCTCGCCGGGCAAGGGCACGCGCATCTGGTTCGACCTGGAGTTCGCCAGCTGCCTGGCGCCACTGGAGGCGGTGCCGGCCACGGCCGAGGTGGTCGCGCGACTGCCTGCGGCACGGGTGCTGGTGGCCGAGGACCACCCGACCAACCTGCAACTGCTGGTGCAGCGGCTGCGCGAGCTTGGCCTGCAGGTGCACGCCACCGCCGATGGCCTGCAGGCGCTGGCGGCATGGCGGGCGCAGGGCTTCGATGTTGTCGTTACCGATTGCCACATGCCCGGCATGGACGGGTTCGCGCTGGCGCGTGCGATCCGCGAAGACCCCTGTCCTTCGCGTGCACGGGTGCCGATCATCGCGCTGACGGCCAGCGTGCTGGAGAGCACGCGCGAGGCCTGTCGTGCCGCCGGCATCGACCGGTTCCTGGCCAAGCCGGTCGATACCCAGGGGTTGCGCGCGACGCTGGCCGACGTACTGCCGGCAATGGAACCCGGCTCAGCTGGACAGTAGACGGACGATGCTGGCAGCGGCGTCGCGGCCTTCAGCCACAGCGGTTACCACCAGGTCGGCGCCGCGTACCGCATCACCGCCGGCGAACAGGCGCGGATGCGCGGTCTGGAAGGGCAGCCGGTCCTTGCCGCCGGCAACGATGCGACCGTTCGCCTGGCCCTGCACGCCGTGTTCGGCCAGCCAGGCCGGAACGCTCGGCGCGAAACCGAAGGCGATGATGACCACGTCCGCCTCCAGCAGCGACTCGCTGCCCTCGATCGGCACCGCGTTGCGGCGTCCCTGGGCGTCGGCCTCACCCAACCGGGTTTCAACCACGGTCACGCCGATCGCTTCGTCGTCGGCGCCGGCTTCGATGGACAGCGGCTGCCGGTTGAACAGGAAGCGCACGCCTTCCTCGCGCGCATTGGCGACTTCACGCGCGCTGCCGGGCATGTTGGCCTCGTCGCGACGGTACGCGCAGGTGACCTTGGCTGCGCCGAGCCGCACCGCGCTGCGCACGCAGTCCATGCCGGTGTCGCCGCCGCCGAGCACGACCACGCGCTTGCCGTTGAGGTCGGGCAGGGCGATCTGGTCCTCCCAGCCGGCGATCGGTCGACCCTGCGGGTCATCGCCGCCGACGATGCGGCTGTTCTGCACCAGGAACGGCAGGGCCGGCAGCACCCCCTTCAGGTCCTGGCCCGGCAGGCCGCCGTCGGTGTAGCGGTAGGCCCCGGTGCCGACGAACACCGCGTCGTGGCTGTCCAGCAACTGCTGCACGCTGATGTCGCGGCCGATCTCCACGCCCAGGCGGAACTGCACGCCCATCCCTTCGAGCACCTCGCGGCGACGATGGATGACGTCCTTGTCCAGCTTGAAGCTGGGGATGCCGAACTGCAGCAGGCCGCCGATCTGCTCGTAGCGGTCGTACACCACGGCGGTGATGCCGGCCCGGGCCAGGCGATCGGCACAGGCCAGACCCGCCGGACCGGCACCGATCACCGCCACGCTGTGGCCGGTGGGCTGCACGGCACCCAGGTCCGGACGCCAGCCACTGGCGAGTGCGGTATCGACGATGTACTTCTCCACCGCACCGATGGTCACCGCACCGAATTCCTCCAGGGTGCAGCTGCCTTCGCACAGGCGATCCTGCGGGCAGACCCGGCCGCACACTTCCGGCAGCGGGTTGGTGCTGTGGCACAGCGTGGCGGCCTCGTGGATGCGGTTCTCCTGCACCAGCTGCAGCCACTGTGGAATGGCGTTGTGTACCGGGCATTTCCAGCTGCAGTAAGGGTTGCCGCAGTCCAGGCAGCGCCCGGCCTGGTACTGCGCATCCTCCTTGCCGAACTTTCCGTACAGCTCGCCCCAGTCGCCGGAGGTGCGCAGTTCAACCGGAATGCGCTGCGGCATGGTGCGGGGCAGATCGAGGAACTGGAAGGCGTGCTTGCGGCTCATGGCGGGCTCTGTGATTTCGATGGCCGGCCAGAGGCCGGCACTACTGCGGTGAGGGAGCAGGCGCGCGCCGGTTGCGGGCGACGCGCCGGAGGCGCTTACGCCGCGCGTCGAAGGGTCTCGGTCAGCGATTCGATGCTGGCGGCCTTCGGTTTGACCAGCCAGAACTTGCCGATGTAATCGCGGAACTCGTCCAGGATCTGCTGCGCCCAGATGCTGCCGGTCAGTTCGCGATGGCGGCCGATCAGGCGGTGCAGGTGCTGGCGGTAGTTCTCGAAGCCTTCGGCGGATACGCGATGGATGTCGATCAGCTCGTGGTTGTAACGGTCCACGAAGTCGCGGTCCACATCCAGCACGTAGGCCAGCCCCCCGGTGAAGCCGGCACCGAAGTTCAGGCCGACCTTGCCCAGCACCAGCACCACGCCGTCGGTCATGTACTCGCAGCAATGATCGCCGGCGCCTTCCACGACCGCGAGCGCACCGGAATTGCGGACCGCGAAGCGCTCGCCGGCACGTCCGGCGGCGAAAAGCTCGCCACCGGTGGCGCCATACAGGCAGGTGTTGCCGATGATCGCAGTGCTGCGCGCCTCGAACCGCGCGCCGCGCGGCGGACGTACCACCAGGCGGCCGCCGGCCATGCCTTTGCCGACGTAGTCGTTGGCTTCGCCCTCCACTTCCAGATGCAGGCCGCCGACATTGAAGGCGCCGAAGCTCTGTCCGGCGCTGCCACGGAAGCGCAGCTCCAGGGGGGCGTCGGCCATGCCCTGGTTGCCGTGCGCGCGTGCCACCGCGCCGGCCAGGCGGGTGCCGATGCTGCGGTCGGTGTTGTGGATCAGGAAGCGATGTTCGCCCCCCCTGCGCTGTTCGATCGCGTCCGCCAGCAGGCCATCCATCTGCGTGGCCAGGCTGTCCGGCGATTCGTACAGCCGCTGCGCCGCGCAGTGGCTGCCTTCGTAGCGCGCATCTGCCAGCAGGCGCGACAGGTCCACGCGCACGCCGTCGCGCGGTGCGGCCTCGATCTGCCGCAGCAGGTCGGTGCGGCCGACGATCTCCTCCAGCGAACGCGCGCCCAGGTACGACAGCCAGCCACGCACTTCCTCGGCCAGCAGGCGGAAGAAATTCTCCACGCGCTCGGGCTGGCCGGTGAAGTGGTTCTCGCGCAGGCGTTCGTCCTGGGTGGCCACGCCGGTGGCGCAGTTGTTGAGGTGGCAGATGCGCAGGTACTTGCAGCCCAGCACGATCATCGGCGCGGTGCCGAAGCCGAAGCTGTCCGCACCCAGCAGCGCGGCCTTGACCACGTCCAGGCCGGTCTTCAGGCCACCATCGGTCTGCAGCAGGGTGCGCCCGCGCAGGTCGTTGGCCAGCAGCGCCTGGTGCGCTTCGGCCACGCCCAGCTCCCACGGCACACCGGCGTAGCGGATCGAGCTGACCGGCGAGGCACCGGTGCCGCCGTCGTGGCCGGAGATGGTGATCAGGTCCGCGCCGGCCTTGACCACGCCGGCGGCGATGGTGCCGACGCCGGCATGGCTGACCAGCTTCACCGATACCAGCGCGGTCGGGTTGACCTGCTTGAGATCGTAGATGAGCTGCGCCAGGTCCTCGATGGAATAGATGTCGTGGTGCGGTGGCGGCGAGATCAGGCCGATGCCCGGCCGCGCGTAGCGCAGGCGGGCGATCAGCTCGTTGACCTTGTGCCCCGGCAGCTGGCCGCCTTCGCCGGGCTTGGCGCCCTGCGCGACCTTGATCTGCAGCACCTCGGCATTGACCAGATACTCGGCGGTGACACCGAAGCGACCCGACGCCACCTGCTTGATCTTGCTGCGCCGTGGGGTGCCGTAGCGGGCCGGGTCTTCGCCACCTTCGCCGGAATTGCTGCGGCCGCCGAGGCGGTTCATCGCGATGGCCAGCGCCTCATGTGCTTCCGGCGACAGCGCGCCGAGGCTGATCGCAGCGGTATCGAAGCGCGGGAACAGTTCGCTGGCCGGCGCCACCTCGTCCAGCGGCGTGGGTGCCGGCGCCGGCACCAGCTGAAGCAGGTCACGCAACGCCGATGGCGGCCGGGCATGCACGGCATCGCAGTACTGCTGCCAGGCGCGGGCATCACCACTGCGCGCCGCGCGCTGCAGGGTGGTGACCACGTCGGGGTTGTACATGTGGTACTCGCCGCCGTGCACGTACTTCAGCAGGCCGCCGACATCGACATCCTGCTGTGCATCCCAGGCCTGCGCGCACAGTTCGCGCGCATCGGCATCCAGCCGCGCGAAGCCGGCGCCGCCGATGCGCGAGGCGGTGTCGGGGAAGCACAGCGCGACCACTTCCGGCTCCAGGCCGATGATCTCGAACAGCTGCGCGCCGCGGTAGCTGGCCACGGTACAGATGCCCATCTTCGAGATGATTTTCGACAGGCCCTTGTAGACGCCCTTGCGGTAGCGGCGGCCGATCTGCGACTGCTCACCGCCCTTGCTGAGCTTGAGGATGCCGCGCCGGCCGAGGTCGAACAGGGTCTGGTAGGCAAGATACGGGTACACCGCGGTGGCCCCGAAGCCGAGCAGGCAGGCCATATGGTGCGGGTCGCGCGCGGTGCCGGTCTCGACGATCAGGTTGACGTCGCAGCGCAGCCCCAGCCGCGAGAGGTGATGATGCACCGCACTGGTGGCCAGCAAGGCGTGCACCATCGGTCGCCCGGCCACCGGATAGCGGTCGGACAGCAGCAGCATCACCATGCCTTCGCGTGCGGCGCGTTCGGCCTCCGCACAGATGCGCTCGATGCCGTTGCGCAGCCCTTCTTCCTCGCTGTAGGACAGGTCGAGCAGGCGGTTGGCCTGCAGGTACTGGTCCATCTTCAGCAGCTGGCGCAGCTTGCGTTGGCTGAGTACCGGCGAGTTGAGGATGACGTGGTTCACCGTCTCCGGGCCGGCATGGAAGATGTTGGTCTCCTTGCCGAGCTGGGTGGACAGGGACATGGCGCAGTCTTCGCGCAGCGGATCGATCGGCGGATTGGTGACCTGCGCGAATGCCTGCCGGAAGTAGTCGTACAGCGGCCGGCTGCGCTGGCTCAGTACCGCCATCGGCGTGTCATCGCCCATCGAGCCGGTGGCTTCCTGCTCGGTCTCGGCCAGCGGCCGCAGCACCTGCTCCACCTCCTCGCTGCTGAGCTGGTACAGCTTGTGGTAACTGCGCAGGGTGCCCTCGTCGAAGGGCTCCTCCACCAGCGAAGGATCGATCAGTTCGGTCTGCAGGTAGGTCACGCCCTGCTGCAGCCACTGCTTGTACGGTGCGCGGCCGCGGTTGATGCGGTCCACCGCGTCCGAATCGAGCAGGTCGCCGCGCTTGAGGTCGATGGCCACCATTTCACCGGGGCCGAGCTTGCCCTTGCGTACCACGCGCTCGGTCGGCACTTCCCACACGCCCGCTTCGGAGGCGACCAGGAAGTGGCGGTCGGCGGTCAGCATCCAGCGCGCCGGGCGCAGGCCGTTGCGGTCCAGCGTACACACCGCATAGCGGCTGTCGCAGGCGACGATGCCGGCCGGGCCGTCCCAGGGCTCGCTGTTGAGGCCATGGAACTCGTAGAACGCGGCCAGATCCGGATCCTTGAACTCCAGCGACTGCGTCGCCGGTGGCACCAGGATGCGCAGCGCCTGGATCAATTCCATGCCGCCGGCGACCATCAGTTCCAGCATGTTGTCCAGGCTCTGCGAGTCCGAGCCATGCATGGAGATCACCGGATCGAACTCGGCGATGTCGAAGCGCGGTGTCTTCCACACCTTGCTGCGCGCCTGCGCCCAGCGACGGTTGCCCTCGATGGTGTTGATCTCGCCGTTGTGCGCGAGCAGGCGGAACGGATGCGCCAGCGGCCAGCGCGGCAGCGTGTTGGTGGAGAAGCGCTGGTGGAACACGATCGCGCTGGAGGCCAGCTCGCGCCGCTGCAGGTCCGGATAGAAGCGGCTGAGCTTGTCCGGCAGGACCATGCCCTTGTAGCTGATCGCATCCGGGGTGAGCGTGGTGACGTAGAAATCGCCATGGTCGCGCAGCTGCTGCTCGCTGCGACGGCGTGCGAGGTACAGCGCCAGGGCGAAGCCGGTGCCGTCCTGGCCGACACCGGCATCGACGAACACCTGCTCGATGCGCGGCAGCGTATCGCGCGCGAGCTGGCCGCAGACACTGTCGTCGATGGGAACCTCGCGCCAGCCCGCCACGCGGCAGCCCACCGCTTCAAGCTGCACCTGCAGCTGCGTCCGGCAGGCCTGCGCGGCGTCGGGGTCGTGCGGAAGGAACACCAGGCCCGCCGCGAAGCGGGTGGCCACGGTGATGCCCGCTTCGCCGGCCAGCAGTTTCAGGAATGCATCGGGGCGACGCAGCAGCAGCCCGCAGCCATCACCGGTGAGCCCGTCAGCGGCTACGCCACCACGATGGGTCATCCGCGAAAGCGCGGCGATGGCGGTATCCACCAGCAGGCGCGACGGCTGGTCGTCGAGCTGCGCGACCATGCCGAATCCACAGGCATCGCGCTCGGAGCGCGGGTCGTAAAGCCCTTGGCGGTTGCGGGGGGCCATCTCTACCTCGATGCGGAATGAAATGAGCGGGGACACTCAAGCCCGCCCAATCCCTGGAGCGCATCGTGAGGCCACCGGATGCCTCGAATAAAGCACAGGTTGCTGCAACGCCGCAATACACGGTTGCAGGTGCAACGGAAAGCGCCGGCGGTGATCCGCCGGCGCGGGCCGGGATCAGCCGCAGCGGACGCCGCTGACCACGTCCTTGGCGTCCACTTCGATGTTCAGCCGGTCGCCCAGGAACTCCATCGTGGTCGCGTCATTGGGGTGCAGCACGCGCACCTGCTGAGCACCGGCATCTTCCTGGGCCTGCTTGCCCAGCGCATCGGTGTAGGCCTGGCCGACCAGGCTCTGTACCTGGCTGGCGTCGCAGGTGCCCACCGGCGGTGCCTCGGTGGCCTTGCCGGCTTCATCGGCCGGTGCCTTGGCGGCTTCGGCGGCCTGCTGGGCGTGGGCCGTGGCCGAATCCTGTTCATCCAGCGCCGGCGCCTGGCAGGCGGACAAGGCCAGCACGGCCGGCAGCAGCAGGGCGGAGAGCGAACGGGCGCGAATCGGGAACGACATCATGACTCCGGAAGGGACTGTGAAAGCCGGAGCATAGCCGCGAACCCATCCTCACGTGTTTGTCTTGCGTTATTGACGCGGCCGCGTCATGTCGATCGCCACACTGCTGGCATGCCCACGTCCCCCACACCCGAGCGCGCGGCGGCGCGCGCGGCCGGCCTGCGCTACGTTGATGACACCCAACCGGGCTTCACCCGGCTGCGTGCAGGCAAAGGCTTCCGTTACCGTGATGCTGACGGCCACGCAGTGCGCGATGCGGCCACGCTGCAGCGTATCCGCGCATTGGCCATTCCCCCGGCTTACACCGCGGTATGGATCTGTGCGTATGCCAACGGCCACCTGCAGGCGACCGGCCGCGATGCGCGTGGCCGCAAGCAGTACCGTTATCACGCCGACTGGGCGAAGGTGCGCGATGCCGGCAAGTTCGATCGGATCATTGCGTTCGGCGAGGCACTGCCCACGCTGCGGCGGCGGCTGGCACGCGACCTGCGGCAGTCCGGATTTCCGCGGACCAAGGTGCTGGCCGTGGTGGTGGCGCTGCTGGCCGATACGCTGGTACGGATCGGCAATGAGACCTATGCCCGCGAGAACCGCTCGTTCGGGCTGACCACCCTGCGCAACCGCCACCTCGAGCTGCTTCGCGGCGGGCGGGTACGCATGCGGTTCCGGGGCAAGTCCGGCCAACTGCAGGAGGTGACGGTGGGCGACCGCCGCCTGGGCCAGATGGTGCGACGGTTGCAGCAGCTGCCGGGGCAGTCGTTGTTCCAGTACCGCGACGATGATGGCCAGGTGCAGCCGGTCGATTCCGGCGCAGTGAACGAGTACCTGCGCGACGTGATGGGTGAGGACTTCACCGCCAAGGATTTCCGTACCTGGGGCGGCACGGTGGCGGCGGTGCAGGCACTGGCTGCCACCGCGCTGCCCGAGCCTGCCAGCCAGCGCGCACTGGCCGCAGCACAGCGCGAGGTGGTCTGCCAGGTTGCCGCGCGTCTGGGCAACACCCCTGCGGTGTGCCGCAGGGCATACATCGATCCCTGTGTGTTCGCCGGCTGGGAGCGTGGCGAACTCACCGCGCTGGCGGGCCTGCGCGGCCCGCGGCAGTGGGAACAGGCCACGTTGCGTGTACTGCGGCGGGCACGCCGGCTCAGCCGCAGTAGATCGCCGTGATGTTGTTGGTGCGTCCCTTCTCGATGGTCAGGCGATCACCGCCTTCGCTGGCGGGCGGAACACGCGGACCGTCGTGGCGCAGCACCTGCACGTGCAGGCTGTCGCTGTCCACGCGTGCACGTTCAACGGTGGCCGCCGATGCTGCCAGACCGACGGCGCCGCGCACCATGTCGCTGTGGCACTGGCCGGAAATCACGCCGTCGATCGGTTGAACCTGTGCGATTGGCGTGCTGCTGCATGCGGCGACGGCAAAGGTCAGTGCGGCTACGCTGAATGCGCGGATCATGATCCTGCTCCATGGTGATGAGGACGCCAGCGTGCCGCGCGCGGCGTGGTGGCGGCATGAACGGCGTGCACATGCGGGACACGGTGCATTCACCGTAGCCGACAGCGGCGATGGCCACACTGCTTGTACTGGCACGCCACGGAGATATGACATGGCCACCTGTGATGTATGCGGCAACGACTACGACAAGAGTTTCACCCTGCAGCAGGGCGGGCGCAGCGGCACGTTCGACTCGTTCGAATGCGCGATCCACGCCTTCGCGCCACGCTGTGCGCACTGCAACTGCACCGTGATCGGCCACGGCGTCGAAGGCAACGGGCAGATCTTCTGCTGTGCGCACTGCGCTGGCCATGCCGGCGTGCAGGGCGTTGCCGATCGCGCCTGAGCCCACCCCATTCCCCACACCTGAAGGAGACCGCATGGCTACGAGCAAGAAGGTTCCCGCCCGCCGCAAGGCGTCGCCCAAAGTACGCAAGGGTACGAAGGCAGCTGCCGAGGGCAGCGCCGCAGCAGCGGCCGAACGCCCCCGCGTGGTGAAGACGGCAACCCGCAAGGCCGCCGCCGGTGATCCACGTGCCGCCCGGGTTGCGGCCCGCCAGCGACGCCTGCAGGACCAGGAAAAGGCCAAGGATGCGCGTGCGGCGAAGAAGGCGACCAGGAAGAAGGCAACCCAGGCGGGCACGCGACGCCAGCCGGAGACCCTGCCTGCCCAGCACCTGGCCAAGCCGGGACATGAGCACGAACTGGACCTGGCCCCGCGCTTCCTGGCACCGGACTACGTCGGCAGCGGCAAGCTGCAGGGCATGCGCGCGATCGTCACCGGCGGCGATTCCGGGATCGGACGCGCCGTCGCTGTCCTGTTCGCGCGCGAGGGGGCGGACGTGGCGGTGCTGCACCTTGATGAGGCCGAGGATGCCGAGATCACCCGCCAGCATGTGGAGAGCGAGGGCGGACGCTGCGTGGTGATTGCGGGCGACGTGCGCGATCCGCGTTTCTGCAACAAGGCGGTGAAGCAGGTCGCCAAGGCCTTCGGGGGCGTCGACATCCTGGTCAACAACGCCGCGTTCCAGCTGCACTGCGAACGCCTGGAGGACCTGGAGGACGAGCATCTGCAGGAGACGCTGCAGACCAATATCGGCGGCTACGTGCAGATGGCACGGGCCGTGCTGCCACACCTGGGCGAGGGCGCCAGCATCATCAACACGGGTTCGGAAACCGGCCTCTTCGGCAGCAAGGCGCTGATCGACTATTCGGCGACCAAGGGAGCGATCCACGCTTTCACCAAAGCCTTGGCCAGCCAGCTGCTGCCGCGTGGCATCCGGGTCAACTGCGTGGCCCCCGGCCCGGTGTGGACGCCGCTCAATCCTGCGGACAAGCAGGCCCCCGACGTGGCCGAGTTCGGCAAGGACAGTGACATGGGGCGCCCGGCACAGCCGGAGGAGCTGTCTCCGGCCTATGTATTCCTGGCGTCACCGGCCTGCGCCAGCTACATCAGCGGGGTGATCCTGCCGGTGATGGGCGGCCCGCGGGGCTGACCGGGGGCGCATACAGATCGGCGATGCGCGGAATGAAGCGCTGCGGGTTGGCACCGACCAGGTTGGTGAGCACCACCACGGCGATGCCGCGGTCAGGGTAGACGACGAAGGCCGAGCGCGCGCCACCGATGCCGGCGACCTGGCGGTCCGGCGCACCCTGCAGTACCGGCCAGCCGGCAGACCACGGGCCTGCCCTGCCATCGGCCAGCGGCTCGGCGGTCCACATCCGTGTGCGCCCATCCTCGCGCAGCAGTCGCCCGTCCAGCAGTGCGACCAGCCAGCGCGCGGTGTCATCGGCGGTGGTAAGGATGCCGCCGCCGGACCACAGGCTGGGCGGCACGTCGTAGAACCAGTGCGACAGCCGTGGCGGAGTATCGGCGGCTTCGGTCGCGCGCGGGGCCAGGCTGTACATCGTGGCGGCGTCGGGGATCAGGTCGTAACTGTCGCCGAAGGTGGTGCGTGCCATGCCAGCGGCGCCGAACTGCTGGCTGGCCAGGAAGCGGTCGTAGGGCATGCCCGACTGCCGCGCGATGATCCGCGCCAGGAGCAGATAGTTGGTCTGGTTGTAGGCGAAACGCTGGCCAGGTGCCGCCTCCATCGGCTGTGCGGTCACGGCCTGCCAGGCCTGTGCCTCGGTGCCTCCGCCCAGCAGACCGCGCTCGTCAAGGATGTCCGGCAGGCCGGAGGTGTGGGCCAGCAGCTGACGTACGCGCACGGTCTGCCAGGCGGCCGGAAGTGCATCCAGATAGCGCGATAGCGGTGCATCCAGATCCAGCCGGCCCTGCTGTGCCAGCTGTGCGGCGGCGACGCCGGTAAAGGCCTTGGTGGCGGAGTTCAACGGGAATCGCGTGCTGCGTGTGGCGGGCACGCCGTTTTCCACGTTGGCCAAGCCGAACGCTTCGGACAGCACGACCTGGCCGCCCTTGACCACTGCGATCTGCAGGCCTGCAATGCGCTCGTCCTGCAATGTCTGGCGGATCAGGCGGCGAGCCTGTTCGTTCGCCGGCTCCGGGCTGGCTGACGCCGGCGAGAGGGGCAGAGCAGCAAGCAGCAGGAGCAGAAGGCGGAGCGATGGGCGGAACATGGGTTATTCCCGGCGGGATGTGCGGATGGGATGCAGCAGGCAGCAGGAGGGTTTAGATGCTGCCGTTGCGACTTTCCGGGAGGGAGGACATTCCAGCGGAGCCGGCAGTCCACCCTGACTGCGTTGATGCCGATACTGACAGCGAACGGAGGATGCCTGCTGCCGGACTTGCTACAGTCTGTCCGCTGCACGCAACGCAGACCCATGCCCAGGAGGAAGGGCGGCGATGTCCGAACCGTACTCGGCTTTTCTCAGATTGAGCATGTCACGCGCAGATCTTGCGCGGTGGCTTGCGGCAGCACCGCCGGACGTGTCCCGCTGGTCGGACTGGCGCTCCATCGGCGGGCAGTGGAGTCTTCCCGGAGGCGGGGATCTTTCCGACCCGGATGCGCCGGGTCTGCAGACGCTCATTTCAGACTGCAACGCGATGTTGGCGCGCCATCGGGACAACCGCGCGGCACTGGAGTTCGTGCTGGGATCGGCAGAGGCGGAGAACATCAGGATTGCGGCCTATGACCATCAGGGAAGACACTTCGTTGCCGGGTCGTTGACCTATTCGGAGAGTCTCTACGACATCCTGTTCTTTCTGGCCCTGGGGCGCAGCGCAGCCGAGTTCCTGGCCACGGACGATGCCGGCCTGGTCGTTGTCCACGACTATCTGTGGGGCGAGGACGGCGAACGGAGAACGGTCGCCGCGCTTGGCCTCGCTGGAAACGGACACTCCGCATTCCTGGGGCCCGACGCCTCCGCTGCCGCCGCCCGCGAGTTCGACGAACGGGTCGAGGCGATGCTGGATGGACAGGACGATCCGGACTTCTTCCCGCGCGATCAGCTGCAGGATCTGCGGGACTGATCCCGCGCATCAGCTATTGTTGAAGGGCACATAGGGTGTAAACGGCCTGGAAGGATCGAAGTCCTTCTGGCCAGGGTACAGAAGGCAATAGAGCCTGCCTTCATGCACGACTGCCAACGGGTAACAGGCATCCTGCCTGCTCATTCCGCCTGCGCCGCATTCCTGGAGGCCTTCCAGCACCTCCATGGCGGCGCACTTTCCGGCCTTGCAGTCATGTTCCTGGATCGCGCTGAAGCCCTTTGAATAGAAGATCCTCGGTGCCCGATAGCCCTGCAGCGGTTGCAGGTGCTTGGCCAGGGCGGCGTAGGCCCTGTCCACTTCCTCCCGCTCACCCAGGTTGAACGTGGAAGGCGAGTCCGATGTGAACCTGAACTTCGCAGGATCCGTCTCGCACTCCCACGCATGTGAGGCGGGAATGTGCAGCACAAGCAATGCGAACGTACTGATCAAGGATCGGGGCATCATCACTCCTGGGCAGGTCTGCTGTTGCTCGATGGAGCCGCATGGGAACACGGGAAAGAGTGAACCAGCGCTTCCCGCGCCAGCGTCGATGCGTCTTCCTCGAGGCGGGCGCGCGGAAGCGCCTTCAGGTGGCTGTACACGCGATCCACAAGCTCATGGGGCAGGACCGTGGCTCGTCCACACCATTGCCCGGCGCTGCTGTCGGCGACTGCCGCGATGTAACCCTGGGCCCAGGACACCGCGCGAGCGCGGCACAGTGCGTCGCTGCACTCACTCCCCTCCTCGTTGCCTGTGATTCGCTCCAGCAGTGCGCGGCCACTGGAAAGTGCATTGCCTGCGTCTGCAGCGTGCGCGGGCAGGGCGGCGGACAGGCACGCCGCAAGGAAGGAGGCTGTTGAAGGCCGCCGCAGCCAGCGGCCAACCGGAGTACGCATGCATGCGATTCCTGAAGATGGAGAAGAGAAGGCTCGTCGCCAGGGCCAACTCTATCGGATCGGTAAGTGGAGGGAAGGGTTTCCGGGCGTACGATAAGTCATGCAGGTCACATGCGCCTGTCGTCCCGCTGGTTCGCAGCGGCATGCTTTAGCTGATTCTGGGGAGTGACAATGGATCTGGAAGTTCTGGAGAAGTGGTGTCAGGACGGGATTACAATGTTGTCGTCTCCGGGTGATGTTCCTCATGTTGTTGAGTTGCGGAGGAAGACGGTTGCGCATTTTTCGCGCAGTCCGAAGCTTTACGAGTTGGCAAAGGATATTGCTGAGGGCTTGAATGATCTTCCTGAGGATTCGAGGCGGGCTGCGAAGGACTACCTGATCTCCACTTATGGTTTCAGTTTTGAGTTTTTTGTGGATAGGAAGTTGGCCAAGGTTCGCGAAATTCTGAAGCGCGGAAAAATCAGAAGCGCGGCGGAGTTTCGTGCGTTGTCCGATTTTGCAGCGGACGTGGAGGTCGAGGAGGGGCTCGCTCGAGATGCAGAGTTACTTCTTGCGAGCTATTCCAAGGCCTGAAATATGCTGAGCCTGGGCCTTGATGCTCGGCACAAGTCATATTTGCAGGGTGGGATCGACCAATGACTCAGTGCTGGCCTCGCCGGTTCCCAGCCCAGCAGCTGCCGCGTCGGCTGCATCCGCTGCGCTTGCCCCCTACCGTTCGTCGGCCCATGACTTCCGGGGGGTTGACTACAGGTGTCGTCACGCCGACAGTGACGACACGTGTAGTCAAGGGAGCCTGTCATGCGCGGCAAAACCATCGGGGACCAGGAGCTGGCCCTGCTGCAGTACATCGATGAACATGCGCCGGCCAGTGTCGGCGAGGTCGCCAGCGGCTATGGCGAGGCGCGCGGGCTGGCCCGTTCCACCGTGCTGACGATGATGGAGCGGCTGCGCACCAAGGGTTACCTGCAGCGACGGCAGCACGAAGGCCTGTACCGCTACCAGGCCACCCGTGGCCCTGACAGCGTGCTGCAGGGTGCGGTGGCCCAGTTCGTCGACAACACCCTGCAGGGCTCGGTGTCGCCGTTCGTGGCCTATCTTTCGCAGCGCCAGCAGGTCAGCGACAACGAGCTGGCCGAGCTGGAAGCGCTGGTCGCCCAGCTCCAATCGCGTCGCCACGAGGGCTGAGCCATGGACACCACGATGCTGATCCCGATGCTGGAACGGCTGGGCTGGACCAGCCTGCAGACCGTACTGCTGGTGGCGCTGGTGTATGCCGTGTGCCGGCTGATGCCGTCGCTGTCGGCCGCCACGCGTTGCCGGTTGTGGTGGCTGGTTTCGTTGCAGGCCGTGCTCGGCCTGGTGTGGAGCCAGCCGGTGCAGCTGCCCTGGTTGCCCGCGTCGCCGTCGGTGGTGATGACCGCTACCGATATCGCCGCCGATGTGGTCTATCCGCTGTCTGCGGAAGGCTCCGCGCAGCTGCTGGCCACGATGCCGGCAGAGGTCGTGGCGACGCCCGCAACAGCGTGGTGGGCGCTTGCACTGGCCGCGCTGTGGGCCTCCGGTGTCCTGCTGATGGTTTGGCGCACCCTGGCGGAGTGGCGGCGTTGCCGCGCGCTGCTGGCCGCCGCGTATCCCTGCGAGGACGCGGCGCTGGTGCAGGCGCTGCACCTGGCCGCCGACGCGCATGGACTTCGCCGCCCGCCGCGCCTGTGGATGAGCGCACAGATCGATGCGCCGCAGCTGGTCGGGCCGCTGCGCCCGGTGCTGCTGCTGCCGGCCGGCGCCACTGCACTGCAGGGCGACGCGCTGGACCTGGCATTGACCCATGAACTGCAGCACCTGCAGCGCCGTGACCTGCAGTGGGGATTGTTGCCGGCACTGGCGCAGCACCTGTTCTTCTTCCACCCGCTGCTGCGGCTGTCTGTGCGTGAGTACGCCCAGGCCCGGGAAGAAGCGGTGGATGAGGCGGTGGTGGGCCAGCATGGGGCCAGTCGCCACGCGTACGGGCGTCTGCTGCTGCAGCTGGGCGTTGCACCGCAGCCGCACCTGGGCGTGGCCAGTGCCGCGCCGGACACGACCAGCCTCAAGCGCCGGCTGCTTTCGCTGCAGCCGCGCAAGGCCTGCCCGCGCGTGCTCGCGGTTGCCCTGACGGCCGTGGTGCTGGTGGTGGGTGTGGCACCCATGCGACTGGTCGCAGCGCCGGTGCCGCCGGCGCCTCCCGCACCGCCGGCGGCCCCGAAGCCCCTGTCGCCGCCGCCGGCTCCGAAGGCACCGCCGGCGCCGGCAGCGTCGGCGCACCTGCCGGCCGTGCCGGTTCCCCCCGCGCCGCCGGCTGACGTGACCGGGCCGGACGATGTGACCGGACCCGATGATGCCGATGTGGGGGCCTTCGACGATGCGACCGACGTGGACGAGGACCATGACGGCATGACCTCTACCGGCACCTCCATCACCACCTACGGGACGTTGGATCTGGGCGAGTCGCCGCGCCAGGCCTACGTGCTGGTGGATGGGGATTCGACCTTCGCCAATGGCGGCATCGATGACGTGGCGCAGGCCCGCAGGCAGCTCGGCAAGGGACCGGCACTGTGGTTCCGCCAGGGTGACAAGCGCTACGTGGTGCGTGATCCGATGCTGGTGCAGTCACTGCAACGTGCCTATGCCGGCGCGGCGGAACTGGGCCGTCAGCAGGGCGAACTGGGACGCCAGCAGAGCGTGCTGGGTCGCCAGCAGGGCGAGCTCGGCCGCCAGCAGGGCGAACTGGGCCGGTTGCAGAGCGAACATGCACGCCAGATCGCGCAGGATGCGCTGCGCACTGCGCGCAGTGCGATGGCTGCCCATGACATCAATCGTGAAGCGGCGGCCGAAGCGGCCAGGGCCGCGCGTGACTCGGTCGACGATGCAGCGCTTGCGCGGCAGGCCGCCGCTGAAGCGCGGCGCGCCCTGCAGGAGGCTCGTGATGACGAACGCCAGTCGGGGCGGAGCAGCGAGATGGGTCGGCTGGCCGGAGAGCAGGCCGCGCTGGCCAGCCGCCAGGCGGCGCTGGGCAGCCAGCAGGCCGCGCTCGGCGAACGCCAGGCACGCCTGCACGAGCGGGCCTCGCGACAGGCGCAGCAGGTGATCGCCCGTGCGCTGGCCAATGGCAAAGCCCAGCAGCTGTGAAACGGCGGTAGCGCCGGGCCATGCCCGGCGTGCCCAGCGCGGTGCATGCGGATGGAAACCGCCGGGCCATGCCCGGCGTTAGCGGCTCAACCGCAGTTGGCGCGCACGATCCGATTCTGCGCGTCGACCTCGATGGTGACCCGGTCCTCGCGGAAATCCATGGTCACCGCCATGCCGGGCTTCACCACCCGCGCCGTGCGTGCACCACTGGCTTGAACCACCTGCTTCACCGTGGCCTCGTCGGCGGTCCTGCCTGCCAGCCCCTCCAGCTTTTCCGGGTTGCATCGCTGCGGGCTTCCTGCGACATGCGGAGGCCGGGGTGCAGGATCGCTGCTGCTGCCACTGCCTGCACTGCCGCCCGCATGGCTGCAGGCGGCCAGCGGCAGGGTACAACCGAGCATCAACCAGAGACTGGAACGCATCGCGGATCCTCCACGCATCAGGAGCCGACAGTCTCATCGATCGGGGCTTCAGGGGGCGTCAATACCCGTTCGGCGAGCTGTTCGATGCGGCCCAGCAGCTGCGCCAGCACGGCATCGTCGTAGGGCAGCCAGCGGCGTGGCCGCGCCGGCAGGTCCGGCAGGGCCAGCGTCTGCCCGGCAAGGCTGGCGCGGGCGGTGGCCAGGTGCAGCCTGTAGTGGCCGACCTGCACATGGCGGCGCTGGAAGTTCATCAGGTCACGCTGCGGATGAGCGGCCAGCAGATGCTCCAGGGTGCGCCCGCGCAAGCGGACCATGCGGGCCGGCGGCAGTGGCATGCCCTCGCCACCGCATGCGCAGGTGCTGGCCAGCAGGTCGAGTTCGCGCAGCAGTTCGGACGCCACCACTGCGGGCAGCTCGCGCGCCTGCACCGGTTGCCACGCGTCGCGATGCTGCCGCTGGAACTGCACGCGGCCGCTGCGGATCTCACCGGCAAGGCCATGCGACAGCGGTGCTGACAACTGCCAGCCGATCCGCCACGGGCCTTTGGCCAACATCAGCTGGCCGCCGTCATCGCCGTGCCAGCCTTGCCGACGGGCCAGCCCGGCCAAGGTCGCCACCGACAGCGTCAGCCCATTGAATGCAGCGGTATCGGCGGGTTCGCCGCGGGCGTCCAGATAGTGTTCGCGGAACACCTGGCGAAGCGGTTGCCGGCAGCGCTGCTCGATCAGCCGCGCGCGCCAGGCGGCGCGCAGATGGGGTTGGCTGCGGGCGGGATGCCACAGGCGCAGACGGTTGCGGCCCTGCAACGCGACCACGATGCCATGCGCATCGGCGAACGCCTCTGCGCCGTCCACCGGCATCGCATCGATCCAGTGCCCGCGCGCATCGGCGAGCTGCCAGACCAGGCCCTGCAGCAGGGTGGCCAATGCCGGTTGCCGGCACGCGTCGCGCCAGTCCTGCAGTGCCCACTCGCCGCCCAGCACGAACGTGGCCTCCAAGGCACGGGCCAGGCTGGCCAGTGAGCGCCTGCCGGCGGCAATGACCGGCAGGCGCAGCAGCAGTTGCGGGCGCTGTGCGAGGCGGCGTTCGGCGGCGGCCAGATGGCGGTCCAGCTTCCGCGCGATACCGGCATGGCGCACCTGCGACCGCGCCAGCGCCAGCGCGGCGATGGCCTCGGGGGTGGGCATCGCATTGACCGCCTTGGCCAGCGCCACAGCCACCGATTGCGAGGGCAGGGTCCGGGCGGCGGTCGGGGCAACGCACACCGGTGGCAGCACCTGCGCCAGCAAGGGCCGCAGCCAGGGCGCATCGCATTCCAGTGCCGCGCGCGTGGCACGCCAGAGCACACCGGCTTCGGCGATGCTGAAGGCACGGTCAGCGATGTAGGGCGCCTGGCCACTGTGGATCGCCTGCAGGCGCTGCGCTGCCTGCTGCAATGCGTGCTCGGCGAACTGCAGGTAGGTGTCGTGTTCGCTCAGTGGCTGCAGATCGGCGGGTGCCGGATCGATGTCGGCCTCGGTGGGGTACAGCTCGGCGATGCGGGCATGGCGCAACAGGTCCTGCAACGGCCAGTGCGCCACCAGGCGCAGCTCATCACGCAGCAGCGGGTGCGCGCTGCAGCCGTCCAGCAGCGAGGCCAGCGTTCCGCTGCCGTCGGCACCGGCACAGCGCGCCAACGCCAGCAGCGACAGTGCATCGCTGCCGGCTTCGACGCTTGCCCCGGCGTGCAGGCCGCAGTGCTGCAGCAATGCCAGCGCGGGCGCCTGCAGCCGCTCGTGGCCGGGCTCGGTGCAGCGCGCAAGCAGGGCCACGCCGTCGACCGGACGAAGCGCGCCCGACCGTGTAGCGGTGCTGCGCCGGGACAAGCGCAGCAGTGCAGCGGCGCAGATCGCAACGGTAAGACGGGGCTGCCGCTGCGCGTCGGCGTCGAGAATGCGGTGCGCCCACTGGCGCGCGCTATCCGTGAGCGGCAGCCCGTCGCACCCCAGGGCCATCGGCAGCAGGCTGGCCAGTTGCCCGTCATCCAGCCGGGCCAGCAGCGCCGCCTGGTCCTCGCCATGGAATCCGGCCAGCGTGCTGGACGCCTCCGTGCCGGCCAGCAGGGCAGCAAGGGAGCGCAGCTGGGGGCCCGGGACCTGGGTGCTCATGGAACCTCCGTGTCGTGAGCCGCGCCAGTCTCCGGCGGGGCCGCCTGGGGGTCCAGCGGCAGGGCATCATTCTGCCAACCCCATCGCATTCAGTCATAAAGTGACACCGTCCGCGAACGCGCAGGACCCGGCTCAGGCCATGCCGGGCGGCGCCTGCAGGGCGAGCAGTTCGCGCTCCTGTGCTTCCTCGCGGACCAGCCGCTGCAGCAGCAGGGCCAGGGTCACCACGTCCTGGTGATTGTGATCGGCCACCCGGCGCAGGTTCACCGCGTCGCCGCCGCGCAGGAACCGCAGCCACGCGCCCGGTGCCTCCGATCCCGGCAGATCGTCTTCGCGGATCACGCGCAGCAGCTGGCGCTCGATGGTGGACAGCCTGCAGTTCTCCCAGGTGCCGCGATAGCGGCGGCGGGTCGGATACAGCAGGTCGACATGATCCAGGGCACTGATCGGGTCGCGTTGGCGCGCCAGCCGGTAGCGCGCCTTCAGCAGGGGCGCATCGTAGCTGCGGCCGTTGTAGCTGCAGAACACCGTGGAGGGCTGCAGCCAGCCGGCGAAGGTGGCCAGCATCGCCTCTTCGGCGGCCATCGTCGATATCAGCAACTGGCGGATGCGCAGGCCTTCGCCGCGCTGCGGGCAGGTGTACCAGTCGGCAGCACCGATCATGAAGGCGCGGGTACCGGTGCCGCCGGCCAGCCCGGTGGTCTCGGTATCGAAGAACAGCAGGTCGTGCGCGGCCACGTGCTCGTTCTCGCGCCGGGCGAACGCCAGCGACAGGGGAACCTTCGGAACCGGCTGCGGCTGCAGGGATTCGATCAGGAACAGGCCTGGCGCGATCTCCTCGCCGGGCAGCCGCCGGTCCTGTGCGGTCGCGTGCACGGGCGCTGCGCTGCCGCGTGTGCGCAATCCCAGCAGGCGATGCAGGCTGCCGACGTGGGGCTGCCGCAACGGTGGCGTGGTGGGGGCGGGTGTCATGACGGCCGGGCCGGTCGGCTTGTGGCGGATCTCCTGTTCAACCCAGGCGAATACCGAGCGTTCGGCCGGTGGCTGCCGCGCATCATTAGCCGCTGCCGGGACGACCGCTGCGGGCGCCGCCGCCGTGACAGCCGGCGGCCCGGCCTTCGGGTCGCCCGCCTGCTTCCGCAGCAGACGCAGCTTGTCCAGGCTCAGGCTCACGGTGCCAGCAGCTCCACGGCGCCACGGGTGGCGGGCACCGCATCGGGCACGTGCTGGCAGGCGTCGGCATCGAACAGGTCCAGCACGCGCAATGCCAGTGCGCGCGGCGAGGTCTCGTCCTCCTCCTGCGCCGCCAGTACCGGGCCGACGCAGGCCGGACAGCCCGCCGTGCAGTCGCAGCGCTGCACGAGTTCGCGCGCGCGCTGCACCAGCTCCGCCTGGCGCTGCCACAGGGGTTCGCTCAGGCCGACGCCGCCCGGGAAGTTGTCGTACAGGTACACGGTCGGCACGAACACCTGCAGCAGCTCGACCGCGCCCGGATCGCCATCGCTGCCGCGCAGCTGGCCGCGGCCGCTCTGGTCGGCGACCGCGAACCATGCACCGTCGCCATTGCCGACCGACTTCTGCAGATCGCGTGCGTCGGCCATCACCGCCACCGTAGCGACGATGTGCAGCGCGTAGGCGGCACCCAGGAAGCCATCCAGCGCGTCCTGCCGGCTGGCGAACGCACGCAGCAGCAGCGCCTGCGGCAGCTGCCACCACACTGCGGTGGTGTGCAGTTCCTGGTCGGGCAGGTTGACCGGGCCGTAGCCGATGTTCTCGTGGGTGTAGTACCGGATCTTCTTGTAGCCGGCCACGCGGCGCACCACGTGCACTTCGCCGTGGTGCGAATCGCCGCGACCGGCCACGCCGCCGTCGAAACGATCCAGCACCTTGAGCTTGGTGAAGTCGATGCTGTCGGTGTAGTAGTCCACGTGGGTGCGGGTGACGTAGGCCTTGCGCCCCTCCCAGTCCAGCGTCTCCACCTGGTACGGCGTGGACTGCACCATGTGGATGGCGCCCTCGTACAGGGTCAGCGCGGCGGCGGAGTAATCGACCTCGGCGATGATCTGCTGGCGGCCGTCGCTGCGGTCGACCACCACGAAGTTGCCGTCGGCCACCGCGCGCAGGCTCACCGCGTTGGCCGGATAGCTGTCGGCGATCCACTCCCAGCGCTCGCCTTCGCGATGGACCACGTCGGTCTCGGCCAGGGCTTCCAGGAATACCTCCGGATCGATCGGGCCGAAGCCATCGCCGACCCGGAACGGCAGCTCGAATGCCGCGCAGCGGATGTGGTCGAACAGGATCAGTGGCTGGTCCGGGGCGATGCGCGCATGTTCGGGCGAGGCTTCGGCGAAGAAGTCCGGATGGCGTACCACGTACTGGTCCAGTGGCTGCGAACTGGCCACCATCACGCCCAGCGCGGGCTGCTGGCGGCGTCCAGCGCGGCCGAAACGCTGCCAGGTGGCGGCCACGCTGCCCGGATAGCCGTTGAGGATCACCACGTCCAGACTGCCGATATCCACGCCCAGTTCCAGCGCCGAGGTGCTGACGATGCCATCGATGCTGCCCGCGCGCATGGCGCGTTCGGTCTCGCGACGCTCGGTGGGCAGGTAACCGCCGCGATAGGCGCGGATGCGCGGTGGCTTGCGCGGATCGTGGTCGAAGATGTCCTTCAGGTACTTGGTCAGCACTTCGACCATCAGCCGCGTCTGCGCGAACACCAGGGTCTTGAGGCCGGACTTGATCGCGATGCGGGCGATGCGGTTGCTCTGCGAACGCGCCGATGCACGCAGGCCCAGGTCCGGGTTGATGACCGGCGGGTTCCACAACAGCACCTGCTTCGGTCCGCTGGGCGCACCGGACTCGGTGATGGCGGTGACCGGTGCTTCGATCAGGGCCTCGGCATGTGCCTGCGGATTGCCGATGGTGGCCGAGCACAGGATGAACTGGGGTTGCACGCCATAGAACGCACAGATGCGCTTGAGCCGGCGCAGTACGTTGGTGACATGGCTGCCGAACACGCCGCGGTAGGTATGCACTTCGTCGATGACGATGTAGCGCAGGTTCTCGAAGAACTGCGCCCACTTGGTGTGATGCGGCAGGATCGCCTGGTGCAGCATGTCGGGATTGGATACCACGATGTCGCCATGCAGGCGGATCGCCTGCCGTGCGTCCCCGGGCGTGTCGCCATCGAAGGTGAACGCCTTCACCCCGAGATCGCCGGCGCGGTTGAGCTCCAGCAGTTCGGCCACCTGGTCCTGCGCCAGCGCCTTGGTGGGGAACAGGTACAGCGCCTTGGCGTTGTCCTGCATGGCCGCGCTGACCACCGGCAGGGTGTAGCACAGCGACTTGCCGCTGGCGGTCGGGGTGACGATGGCCACATGCTCGCCGCGCTGGCTGGCCTCCCAGGCCTCGGCCTGGTGGCTGTACAGCTGTTCGATGCCACGTGCCTTCAATGCGGCGGCAAGGGCCGGCGGTACCGATTCCGGAATGGGCGCATATCGGCCCTCGCGGCCGGGGATGGCAAAGCTGCCGGTGATGCGGTCGTGGTAGCGGCGCTGCAGGCGCGCGCTGAGCAGGGCACCGTCGCGGGCGGGCAGACCGTCGCGGGTCGCGAGTTGCTGCTCCGCGTCGGCGGTGCGCTTGGCGAGTTCGTAGGCCATGGGTGCACGGATTCCAGGGGGGCACATGGCACCACAGATGGGTCTCAGGATGTGAGACCCCGCAGCGGGACGGAGTGAACCGTTCAGTGCGCGGGCGGCAGCCGGACGTCGAATCCAGTGAAACGCCTGCCGCGTGCGCCGGAACAACGGGCTGGCCCGCCTCGAACAATTGACAGGTGCACCTCGCGGGCGCGGACGTGCAGTCCACTTCAGCGCGGGCTGAACAGCGCGCGCCGTTCCAACGAAATCTGAAGCCGCCATCCGTATCCTCAGGCGAAGGATGCAACCAACAGGGGCGGTAGGGGTGGCACGACGAGCAACGCAGGGAGCACTTCTGGCCGGCCTGGTGCTGGCCGGTACCGCGCAGGCGCAGCAGGCGCCATCACCCGTATCGGTGGTGCCCGAACCCGGGCAGACCGTCGCCGCACCGCCGGAGCCTGTCGTGACCCCCGAAGGCACGCCCGTGCAGGGCAACGTCACCACCCTCGGCGAAGTGCGCGCGCTGAAGCCTGAAGACGATCAGCCACTGGATCTGTACCGCTTCAGGAACCCGGTGAAGATCGAGAACAACCGCTTCAGCCGCAACTGGAGTGAACCGCCGACGCCCGAGCAGGTGAGCATGGCCGGCGGCTACGTGATGATGGGCGTGGTCAAGGGCCTGCTGGCGGCGGGCAAGGGCTTGAACAAGATCACCGGGGGGCCGGATCAGATCCAGTCCGCCATCGCCCGGCCACCGCCGGAACTGAGCGCGGAACAGCAGCGGCGCGCGCTGCAGTTCTGTGCGCAGCAGGAGGGTTGCGGTGGTGCACCGCCGCTGAAGTGAACGAAGGATGGGGGAAGCTATGCCGTACGGGCAACGCCGGGCGGCCGCCGTTCCAGCCACCACAGCAGCGACGCACACAGCACGAAGGCCAGCCACCATGGCCAGCGTGATCCCGGCACGGGCTGTGTCGCCTGTGCCTTGACCGGTGCGGAGGTGGCCAGGGCCTGTGCCGTCGCATCGATCATTCCCTGCCGGTGCAGCGCCGCTGCATCCGTCCTGTCGAACACATAGCGCCAGTAGGAGTGTTCGCCCTGCTGCAGCCGGTGCCAACCGGCCTCGCGTGGCCACCAGCCGGCACAGCGTGCGCTGCCGGTGCCGCCGTCCACGATCAGCGCCACCGACGCGCCCCGTGCATCGAACACCTGCAACGGCGCCTGCACATCGCACAGGGCCTGTCGTTCCCCGGCCCACGCAATCGGCTGCGGCGACCACGGCGCGGTGCTGCCGCCCTGCGCGCGCGCCAGGGTGCCGACCACGTCGCTCCACAGCTCGCCATGGCGATCGTTGCGGCCGGCCAGCACCCAGCGCCACGTGTCGGTCAGCGGCAGCAGGCCGATGCGACCCTTGCCGGCATCGCGCCAGCCTCCGATGGCAGCGCCGCTGCGGTCGTGCAGCAGTCCGGTGGTGGCAGGCACCTGCAGCGCAAGCTGTTCCAAGGTGGGCAGCGCGGCGGCATGCGAATCACGATCAGCCTCTTCGCCATCGCGGGTAGGCAGCGAGCCGGACGCCAGCGGACCGCGTCGGGCTGCCAGCATCGCGCTGTCACCATCGCCGGGCAGCGTGACGCTGCGGCTGGCGCCATCGCCCTGCACGGGCAGGCCGAGCTCGCGCAGGCGTTGCCGCGCTCCGGCCGATGGCACGCCGGCACTGCGGACCAGCACACCCAGGCCCTCGTGCATGGCCTGGCGCACCGCTGCGAGCTGGCCACTCCCCAGCGTGGCCAGGCTGCGCTCGTCCAGCAGCAGCAGGTCGGTGCGCGCCAACGATGCCGCGTCCAGACCGACCTGACCTTCGCTGATGCTGAGGCCGGCGCCGGTGTCGGCCTGCATCTGCACGTCGATGCCGGCATCGGTGGCCCAGCGTCGCAGGTATTTCAGTTCGGGTCCCGGCGTGCCGGCGCGGATCTGCAGGCGGACCCGCGTGGCCGGCAGGGTCTGCTGGGGTACCGGAACGGTATCGACGACATGGCCTTCGCCATCCAGCAGGCGCAGGCGGAACACGCTGCGGCCTTCGGCACGGGCCACGCCACTCAGTCGTACCCGTCCGTCCTCGGTCAGCGGGGCGCGGTCGATGACCGTGTCAGCCGGGTCCAGCAGCTCAGCCTGTGCGCGGGGGACGCCGCGGGCCTGCGCCTGCACGTCGAAGCGCGCGCCAGGGGCGACATCCGCGGGCAGCTGCAGCGCGGTCCAGCCGCGAGGGGCGGGCGGTGCCTGCCAATGGACCTGCGCGGGCAGCGTGGCGTCGCGGTCGCGTGCCTCCAGGCCGGCGCCGACCAGGGTCAGCCGCGTCGAGGGATGCTGGCGCAGCGCCGTCGCCAGGTCCGGCACACGCGTCGCGCCCGGCACCTGGGCGGCTTCGGGCAACAGGAGGAGCGATCCCTCGCTTGCCGGCTGCGCGCTGGCCCTTCCGGCATCGGCACCCAGCACCACCAGGCCCGCAGCGGGCTGCTGCCGTGCGGGCGGCAGCAGGCATGCGTACAGCAGTGCAGCGGCGATGACCTGCAGGCCGAGCACGGCCAACAGCGGGCCACGCGGTCGCACCGGTGCGCGCAGCTGGCGCGCGCTGGCGACGAGTACGATCAGCAGCAGGACAAGCGCGATCCACAGAGCCGGTGCCGACAGGTTCATGGCTGCGCCTCCAGTGCATCCAGGTATCGCTGCCCCATCGCATCGGCCGCGCTGCGACGTGTGGCCTGCGGCACGGGGCGCTGCAGCGCCCTCCACAGCTGTGCCCGCAGGCGCTGCCGGCAGTCGGCACAGCCCGGTTCGATGCGCAGCTGTTCGATGGCGGCCGCCAGGTCGAGCGCATCGGGCAGGTAGGCCGCATTGCGCTGCTGCCAGCCCGCCAGCGCGTCCAGATCCGGCGTGCCGTTGCCGTCGCCCAGTCGCTGCCACGCCTCGACGATGGCCGGGTCCGGTGCCGTGCGTGCCGTCAGTGGCAGCTGTCGGCTGGCCAGCCCGGCGCGGTCACCGCCCAGGCGCCGGCCCTCATCGATGGGCGGAAGTTCCGGGCCAACGCGGGCCAGGTAGATGCGTTCGGCCTGCTGGACCTGCTTGATGAATCCCAGTGCCTTGTAGGCGTAGGGCAGTGCCTGCTCCGGGCGCCCCTGGCGCAGCTCGCCTTCGGAGGCCCACATCTGGTCGAGTGCCGCCTTCAACGTCGCGCGGGTCTGCGGATCGAGCAGGGTCGCCGCCTCGGCGTGGTCGTGCGTGTGGCCATACTCGGTCAGCACGTCCGTGGCGCTGCCGAACACCGGTGGCGTATCGGCGTTGCCTGCGTTGCCGCCGTGGTCGTGGCCATGCGCGTCGTGGTCGCCGGTCTGCGGCTGCGCCGCGTGGTCGTGATCATGGTCGTGATCGTCGCCGTGGTCGTCTGCGGTGGGGGCGTCACTGGTCGGCAGGTCGCTGGTTGGCGGCGGCTTCGGTGCGCCTTCGCTCTCTTCGCCAAGGAACTGGCCGTAGCGCAGGCGCAGGATGCGCTGGTCGACGCCGATGGCGTCGCTGCGCTTGACGAAGTCATCGGCGGCCAGGCTGCGCCGCTGGCGGATCAGCGCCTCCGCATCGAGGATGATCTGCCGTTGGCTGCGGAAGTAGGCCGGCAGGGTCTTCTTGATGCGGCCTTCCAGCTCGGCGCCCAGCACCGCCTCGCTGCTGGGCAGGCGCAGGATCACGCTGCTGCTGCGGCCGGTCTGGGGTATCGGGGCATGGTTGTCGCGCACCTCCAGCTGGGCGATCACATCGTTGCCGGGCTGCGCTCCCAGTGCGCCCAGATCCAGCGTGTGAGCGAACCGTCGCGCCGTTGCTTCGCCACTGCCGGTGAGCGTCACGCTGCGCTGGACGAAGGTGATGTTCTCGCCGCTGCCCTGGGTGAGGGTGATCGAAAGGCGGGCCTGCGTGGCCACACCGTGATCGTCGCTGGCCTCGAAGCGCAGTGCCCACTGGCGCTGCCCGGGCGTGCCCAGTACCAGGCTGGCAGCGGGCTCCAGCACGCGTACGGTCGGGGCACGGTCCGCCACCACGTCCAGGCGGTACAGGCGTGTCGTGGCCAGTGCCGGTTCGCTGACCACGCGGTACAGCACCGGTGCACGGGCCACATCCTGCGCCTGCCAGTGGCCGTCGCGCTCGCTCAGCGGCACGCGCCGGCCATCGTGGAACTGCAGCCATGCGCTGCGGGGCGCACGATCAAAGCGCAGCGACCAGGACAGGCGGCTGTCGGCGGCGACCTTGGCATCGAGTGCGTTCTGGTTACGGGGAGGTTGACCCGTATAGGCCGGAGCCTCGATACGCAGGCGGGTGGACTGCAGCTGCAACGGGCCCACAACTGCCGGGGCAGCGGGGCGCGACGAGGACACGCCCGGCATGGACGGACCGGACCGTGGCCAGCCCAACGCAAGCAGTGCGACGGCGATCCCTCCGACCCAGCACAGCAGCAACGCGCCGCGCGGCCAGCGCGGACGCAGTTCCGGCATGGCGCGTTCGAGCGCGGCCTGCACATGGTCGCGCTGGCGCTGCTGCAGCGGATTGAGTGCGGCAGGATCGGCGAACAGCAGGTCGGCGCTGTCTTCGCTGGCCCCGCTGCCGTCAAGCCGGCGCTGCACCCAGTGGCGGTCCAGGCGGCGGGCACGGACCGTGGCCAGCACTGTGCAGGCGAGCAGAGTGGCGGTAGCAACGATGCAGGCGATATCGAAACCGCCCAGGCGCAGTGCAAGTGTGGTCGTGGCCAGCGCCCACGGCAGTCCCAGCAGCAGAGTGATGGCGCCGCTGCGGCGCCGTGCGCGCTGCCAGGCGCGTTGCAGCATCGTCATGCGGGCAGCCTCCGCCGCGCGTTGCTGGCCATCCAGCGCTCCAGTGCGAACAACAGCACGATGGCCAGCAGCAGCCAGGCGGTGGGCTCACGCACGGCAGGCGTGGCAGCCGGCAGGGCGACCTGGCGCGGTGCGTGATCCTGCGCATCGCCTGAGCGCGGCGGTGGCGCGGGTTGCAACGCCTGCAGCAGGGTGTGCGGCAGGCGGGCATCGCGCAGCGCGGCATTGCCTGCGGCGTTCCATTCGCCGGGCAGGAACAGCAGGCGGCCGTGGCCAACGCGCTGCTGCCACAGCAGCGTCGCGCCTTCGGCGTCGCGCAGCAGCGGGCGTGCATCCGCTGCCGGCCGGGCGGCGGTCAGCACGCTGCCACCGTCCTGCAGCCATGCCTGCCAGTGAGCGGGCAGCGCATCGGCGCGGCTCCAGACACCGACTTCATCCGAAGCGGGCAACGCATCCGCAGGCAAGGCGGGCGCGGGTGATCGGGTGCCCCATGCGCGCTGCAGCGCAGCCAGCCAGCGCTGTGCTGCGGCCGGGGCATCAGCGTGCATGCGCAGTTGCGGCAGCGGGGCGGCCGCGGCCGTTGCGGCGGTCGCACGGGGATGTGTCTGCCATTGCACCGCCCGCGAGAGCTGCAGGCGCATGCCGTCGAGGCCGGGCAGCGGATCGGGCACGTGCACGGTCAGCGCGGTGCCGGCCGGCAGCTGCGCATCCAGTTCGCGCAGCAGGCTGGGCAGGGCCACATCCGTGGCCGGTGGTGGCTGGTCGATGGTGGGGAATCCGGGCGCAAGCCAGCGCCAGTTGTCGTCGTCGGCAGGAGCGCCGGCATGCAGCGCGGTCGCATCCAGACCGGGTGCGACGACCGTCCATGCGCCGGTAGCCGGCGCCGGTCCGGTCAATGCCGGCCGCGCCAGCAGCACGGCCAGCGCGGCAAGCAGCAGCAACCGCACCAGCAGCAGCGGCCAGTCATCGAAGCGGACGCGCTGGCGCGGGCGGATCCGTGCACGCAGCCAGCGCAGCGCGGCGAAGTCCAGCGGCGTGTAGGGATGGCGACGCGCGAGATGGATCAGCAGCGGCAGCAGCCACGCCGCCAGTGCGGCCAGCCCGAGCGGAAACAGCAGGCTCACGCGCCGCCCCCGCGGCCGAACAGCGCCTGCAGCGGCTGGTCCACCGGTTGATCGAGCCAGCCGGTGGCACTGGCGATTCCACTGGCCTGCAGCCGCAGGTGCAGTGCCGTGTGTGCAGCGGTGAAACGCTGCAGGTAGTCGGCGCGGATCGCCGCGCCATCGCCGAGCAGTTCCTCGCCGGTTTCAGGGTCGCGGAACCGATGGCCGGCATCGAATGGGAAGTCGCGCTCGTCGGCGGTCAGCACCTGCAGCAGCAGTACCTCGCGGCGTGCACTGGCCAGCTGCTCCAGCAGCACGATGCCGGCGTCATCAAAACCATCGCCGATGGCCAGCAGCAGGTCGCCCGGGCGAACGCGCTCCCACAGCGGGCGCAGCGTGTCACGGGCGGGCCAGCCGCCTCGTGGCTGCAGGGCATGCAGTTGCAGGTGCACGCGGTCGCGCTGGCGTGCGCCCTGCGCTGCGGGTACCAGCTGCAGGCCGTCGCCGGTGACGGTCAGCAGGCCGAAATGATCGCCCTGCTGCAGTGCCAGCTCGCAGACACAGGCGGCCAGCATGCGCATGTGATCCAGGCGGCTGCGTGCCGGCGCGCCACGGTCGGACTGGCCGGCCGATGCGGTGGCATCGAGCAGCAGCCATACCGTGATCGGACTTTCGCGCTCCGACTCGCGCACGAAGAAGCGGTCCGAGCGCGCGTACAGTTTCCAGTCGATCTGGCGCAGTTCATCGCCGGGTTCGTAGGCGCGGTACTGGGCGAATTCCAGGCCGGCGCCACGACTGCGGCTCGCGTGCTGGCCGATGCCGCTCGCGCCGCTGGCCAGACGTGGCCGCAACCGCAGCGCGCGCAGGCGCGCTCGCAGTTCGGGAGGCAGGACCAGCGTGCCAGCACTCACGCGTGGATCACCCGGGGAACGGCACGGCGTGCAGCAGAGCGGCGACCACGTCGTCGGCGCGCTTCTGTTCGGCTTCGGCGGCGAACGACAGCAGCAGGCGGTGGCGCATCACCGGTGCAGCCAGGGCCTGCACGTCCTCGCGGGTGGCGGCGAAGCGGCCCTGCAGCAACGCGCGCGCCTTGGCCGCGAGCACCAGCGATTGCCCGGCGCGTGGTCCCGCACCCCACTTCACCCACTGGTTGATCGCCGCGGGCGCTTCCGGCCCGGGTCGGCTGGCACGCACCAGCCGCGTGATCCAGGCCAGCACATCGGGGCTGACGTGCACCTGGCGCACTGCCGCCTGCAGGGCGATGACCGCAGCGGCGTCCATCACCTTCGGTACCGCCTCGCCGGCACCGCCGGTGGTCTGTTCCAGGATCTGGCGCTCCTCGGCCTCGCTGGGGTAATCGACCAGGACGTGCAGCAGGAAGCGGTCCAGCTGGGCCTCCGGCAGCGGATAGGTACCGGCCTGTTCGATCGGATTCTGCGTGGCCAGCACGAAGAACGGCGCGGGCAGCGCATAGGTGGTGCCGGCATAGCTGACGGTGCGTTCCTGCATGGCTTCCAGCAGCGCGGCCTGGGTCTTGGGCGGCGTGCGGTTGAGCTCATCCGCCAGCAGCAGATTGGTGAAGACCGGCCCCTGCTGGAAGCGGAAATGACGATGGCCGGTGCCGTGGTCTTCCTCCAGCAGCTCGGTACCCAGAATGTCGCTGGGCATCAGGTCCGGCGTGAACTGCACGCGTCGGAACTGCAGCTCCAGCGCCTGCCCCAGCGAACGCACCAGCAGGGTCTTGCCCAGGCCGGGCGCGCCTTCCAGCAGGCAGTGGCCGCCGGCCAGCAGTCCGATCAGCAGCTGCTCGACCACCGTGTGCTGGCCGACCACGGCACGGGCCAGGGCGGCGCGCAGATCGTGCAGGCGCGGCAGCAGGGAATCGAGATCAGGGCGGGTCATGGGGGGCTCTCACTCAATTGTTCAATGCGTACATCACGATGTTGACGCCGAAGCGCGTGTTGTCCTCGGCCAGGAAGCGCTTGTTGCGCCAGTCGTAATCCCACTCGCAGCCATAATCCTTGTTGCTGTACAGCACGCCCAGGCGGCCATCGACCTCGATGCCCTTCAGATAGTCGTGCACCAGATCGTCGCCCCAGCCGTTCAACTCGAAGCTGGTGGCCGGTGGTCCATCGGGGAAGCGGAAGAAGCTGCGGTACAGCGCGTGGCTGTTGGGCAGCTTCTGCAGCGCCCTGGGCCCGAACAGGCGGCCCATCTGCGCCTCGAAGGAGGTTGCGAACAGGCCATCGATGTCATGGTTGCAGTCATCGACGAAGACGAAGCCTCCGTTGCGCACGTAGCGCACGAAGTTCTGCCGCTCGGCCGCGTTGAATTCCACCAGCGTGTGCCCGGCCAGGTAGCAGAAGGGGGCTTGCAGCATGCGTGGGTCGGCCAGTGCCACCACGTGTTCCTGCGGGTCCACGCGCAGCGAGGTGTAGTCGATCAGCGAAGTGATCAGGTTGGACGGCATGCGCGCGTCCACGTCCCAGTCGCCCGAGTCGTACTGCAGGCGGGTGAACCAGAAGTCGTAGCGCGAACTGCGCGGGCCTGCCTGTGCCCAGGCCGGAAGCGCGGCCGCCGAAGCGGCAGCAGCCAACCAGCGCAGGCAGGCCCGGCGATCCATCAGACGGCGTCGGACAACGAGGTGAAGGTGAAATCGCGCAGCTTCATCGGCGGGATCATCATCACGAAGCTCGACTCGTCGCCTGCCACGCGCACCGGCTTGCCCAGCTCTTCGATGTTGTTGAGCATGATCACCGGCGATTCGTTGAAGCGGAAGTTCTTCACCGGGTGCTTGATCTGGCCGTTCTCGATGTAGAAGGTGCCGTCACGGGTCAGGCCGGTCAGCAGCACGGTCTGCGGATCGACCATGCGGATGTACCAGGTGCGGGTGACCAGGATGCCCTTCTGGGTGCCACGCACCAGCTCGGCGGTGCTCTTCTCGCCACCGCTCATCAGCAGGTTGCCCGGCGTGGCCTTGGCGGTCTTGCCCTGCTTCTGCGCCCAGAAGCGCGAGTAGTCCAGGTTGGCCACCTTGCCGTTCTCGATGATGGCCAGGCGCTCGCGCGGCATGCCCTCGTTGTCCCACGGCAGCACCGGCGCTTCCGGGTGCCACGGATCGGCATACATGTTCACGCGTGGGTCGTAGACCTGCTCACCGAGCTTGTTGCCGCCGCCCTTCTTCGACAGAAAGCTGCGGCCTTCGTCGGCCGAGCGCGCACTGAAGAAATTCATCATGAAGCTGATCAGGCCTGCGGCCGCGGCCGGCTCCAGGATGACCGTGTACTTGCCCGGCTCCAGCGCCTTGGCTTCGGCCGACTCGGTGGCCTTGCGCATGGCGATGCGGACATCCTGGTCGGCCTTGAAGTCCGCCGCGTCCTTCAGGTTGCGGCCGACCCAGCCCGATCCGCGGCCGTCCTCGGTACGCACGGTGCAGGTGTAGTCGAAGTTGGTGGTGCGCTGGTAACCGAAGTTGCCGTTGCTGTTGGCAGTGGCGTAGAAGCCCTGGCCATCTTCAAGGAAGCCGGCGGCAATCAGTCCGTTGCCACGGCAGGGCGCGATCGAATCGGCGGCCACCTTGGCGCGGAATGCCGGATCGATGGCGGCGGTGGACTCGCTGAAGGTCGGGCTCGGCCGGTAGGTCTGCTTGCCGATGGCGGGCATGAACTCCGGGTTCTCCGGTGCCAGGCGGGCCAGATCCTCGGCGCGGCGCACCACGCGTTCCAGTGCGGCGTCGTCGAACTCGTTGATCGAGGCGGTGCCCACGCGCTTGCCGAAGGCCACGGTAACGGCCAGTTCGGTGTTGTCCACGATGCCGCTGGTGGAAACGTTGTTCAGGGCGAAACGGATGTTGCCGGCGATCGATCCCGCCAGCACGGCGGTGCATTCATCGGCCTTGGACAGGGCGATGACCTTGTCGAGGATGGCCTTGGCCTGGGCTTCGGTGAAGATACTCATGGTGTAAGGGCTCCTGACCGGTCAGCCGAGGCTGCGTGCGGTGTTGATGACATTGATGCCGTTGAAGCGTGCGGTCGACGAGCCGTGCGAAACCGCCGAGACCTGGCCCGGCTGGCCCTTGCCGTCGAAGAACGAGCCGCCCAGGCGGTAATCGCGTTCGTCGGCCACGGCGGTGCAGGCGTTCCAGAACTCCGGCGTGCGGATCTGGTAGGCCACGTCCTCCAGCATGCGGGTGATCTGGCCGTTCTTGATCTCGTAGAACAGCTGGCCGCCGAACTGGGCGTTGTAGCGCTGCTGGTCGATCGAGAACGAGCCGTCGCCGATGATGTAGATGCCGTTCTCCACGTCCTTGATCAGGTCCGGCACGCTCAGCGGCGTCTTTCCCGGTGCCATCGACACATTGGCCATGCGCTGGAACTGCACGCTGGACCACGAGTCGGCATAGCAGCAGCCATCTGACTCGGTCTTGCCGAGGATGTGGGCCTGGTCGCGGATGGTCTGGTAGTCGACCAGCTTGCCGTTGCTGATCAGGTCCCAGCGCTTGCACTTCACGCCTTCATCGTCGTACGCGACCGCGCCGAGGCTGCCCGGCTGGGTCTTGTCGGCGAACACGTTCACCAGCTCGCTGCCGTACTGGAAGCGCTGCTCGCGCTTGTCCAGGGTGGCGAAGCTGGTGCCGGCGTAGTTGGCCTCGTAGCCGAGCACGCGGTCCAGCTCCAGCGGATGGCCGATCGACTCGTGGATGGTCAGCCAGGTGTGCGACGGGTCCAGTACCAGGTCGTACTTGCCCGGCTTCACCGACGGCGCCTTCAGTTTCTCCTGCGCCTGCTTGGCGGCCGCGATGGCGTCCTCCTTCATGTCGTAGGAGGAGCTGTAGTTGACCACGCCGTTGGGGCTGACGACCTTGCCGGCGGCGGCGCCGTCCAGATACTCGTAGCCCAGGCCCATCGGCGCAGACAGGCCTTCGCGGGTGCGGAACTTGCCACTGGTCTTGTCGATGGCGGTGACGGTCATCGGTGCCCAGATGCGGTGCACGTCCTGGTCGATGTAGGAGCCATCGGTGGACGCGAAGTACTTCTGTTCATTGACCAGGAACAGCATCGAATTGACGAAGCTGGCACCGGCGCCGATCGCTGCGGCATTGACGTCCAGCAGCAGGTCGACCTTCTCCTTGATCGGCACCTCCATCGCATTCTTGCGGATCGGCGTGCGCCAGCTGACCTCGCCCACGCCGGGCGTGCTGGCCAGCTGCACCGGCGCGCTCTGCACGCCTGCGTTGGCCTTGGCGATGGCCGCAGCCTGCTGGGCGGCCCTGGCCACGTCGGCAGTACCCAATGCGTTGGTGGCGGCGAAGCCCCAGGCACCGTTGACGATCACGCGGATGCCCACACCGGTGGACTCGGTGTTCACCACGTTCTGCACCTTGTCTTCGCGGGTGATCACGAACTGCCGCAGATAGCGGCCGATGCGCACGTCGCAGTAGGTGGCGCCGGCACTGCGGGCGGCCTGCAGGGCAGCGTCGGCCAGGCGCTTCTTCAGCGCGGGGTCAAGGCTGGACTGCAGCTGCTCGGCGGCGATCACTTTGCCGAAGAAGGACGGCACGATCAGGCCGCCCGCGGTAAGCCCGGTCAGGGCCAGGAAGTCACGTCTGTGCAAGGCTGCTCTCCATGAACGATGGGGTGGCTCAAGCGCCGAGACTGCGCGCGGTGTTGATGATGTTGATGCCGTTGAAGCGGGTGGTGGACGAACCGTGCGACACCGCCGAGACCTGGCCCGGCTGGCCCTTGCCGTCGAAGAACGAGCCACCAAGGCGGAAGTCGCGTTCGTCGCAGATGGCTGTACAGGCGTTCCAGAACTCCGGCGTGCGGATCTGGTAGGCCGCGTCCTCGACCATGCCGGCGATCTTCCCGTCCTTGATCTGGTAGTACAGCTGGCCGCCGAACTGCGCGTTGTAGCGCTGCTGGTCGATGGAATAGGAACCACGGCCGTGGATGTAGATGCCGTTCTCCACGTCCTTGATCATGTCCTCCACGCTCAGTGGCTGCTTGCCCGGCGCCAGTGAGACATTGGCCATGCGCTGGAACTGCACGCTGGACCAGGAATCGGCGTAGCTGCAGCCATGCGACGCATCGCGGCCGAGGATGTGTGCCTCATCGCGCGTGGCCTGGTAATCGACCAGGATGCCGTCGCGGACCAGGTCCCAGCGCAGCGTCTTGACGCCCTCGTCGTCATAGCCGACGGCACCGAGGCTGCCCGGTTGGGTCTTGTCGGCAAAGAAGTTGACGATGTCGCTGCCCCAGCGGAAGCCCGCATCGCGCTTGTCCAGCGTGGCGAAGCTGGTGCCGGCGTAGTTGGCCTCGTAGCCCAGCACGCGGTCCAGCTCCAACGGATGGCCGACGTTCTCGTGGATGGTCAGGAACAGGTTGGAGGGATCCAGTACCAGATCGTACTTGCCGGGCTTCACCGACGGCGCCTTCAGCTTCTCGCGCGCATGCCGCGCCGCTGCGATCGCATCTTCAACCGGATCGTAGGAGTCGCGGTAGGCGGTGATGCCGCCGGGCAGCTGCACCTTGCCGCGCGCGTCGCCATCGAGGAACTCGTAGCCCATGCCCATAGGAGAGGACAGACCGGCGCGGGTGCGGAACTTGCCGGTGGCCTTGTCGATGGCGGTGGCCGTGAAGGGCAGCCAGATGCGATGGATGTCCTGGTCGATGAACGAGCCGTCGCTGGAGACGAAGTACTTCTGTTCGTTGACCAGGAACAGGGTGGAATTGATGTAGTCGGCACCGGCGTTCATCGCCGCCGCATTCAGGCTCAGCAGCAGGTCGACCTTGTCCTGGATCGGCACCGCCATCGCGTTCTTGCGGATCGGGGTCTTCCAGCTCACATCGCCGACGCCGGTGACCGGTGCCAGCTGCACCGGCCGGCTCTGCAGGGGGGCATTGGCGCGCGCGATGGCAGCGGCCTGCCCGACGGCGGCCAGGACCGCGGCGGGGGTCTGCTCGCGGGTGGCGGCGAAGCCCCATGCGCCGTTGACGATGACCCGGATGCCGATGCCGGACGACTCGCTGTTGGTGACGTTCTGCACCCGCGCTTCGCGGGTGATCACGGCCTGGTTGAGGTAGCGGCCGATGCGCACATCGCAGTAGGTCGCCCCGGCCCGCTTGGCAGCGGCCAGCGCGGCCTCGGCCAGCACCTTCCTGCGGGCCACGTCGCCCGGTTCGAGCAGCTGCTCGGCGGCGATCAGCCGCGCGTGCGGCAGCAGCAGGCCGGCCATGCCCAGACCGGATAAAGCCAGGAACTCACGTCGTTGCACAGCGCTCTCTCTCACTCGCGTGCGGCCGGCAACGGGCCAAGCCGATCACGTCAACTGCTCGACTTTCGCCAGCGGAGGGCAATCAGCACAAGTGACTGCAGTCATGGGTGGGGCGCGGCAGGGCTTGCCGCCCTGCACTTGCTGGAATCAACGTCAACGTCAACGTCAAAAGCGGGCATTCCGTGGGATGGCGGGGTGGGTCCGGTTGCGGGGGACGCCGTGAATCCGTCCCTGTAGCCTCGGTCGCGCCATCCATGGCGCTCACGCCCCCGCAACCGGACCCACCCCGCCTTCGACAGTTGGCCGGTGGCCAGCAGATCCACGTCATGCGTGGATGAAAGCTGTTGGATATCGAATCAAATTCCGGGGTCAGATCCGTTCTCCTGCGGAAAACGGATCTGATCCCAAGAGTATTTCCGACAGATCGCAGCCAACTGTCGAAGGCGGGGCGCTGTGGGTTTGCGGGGTGTGAGCCGCATGGATGCGGCGACCAAGCCCCCATGGACGGGTTCACGGCGCCCCCGCAAACCCACAGTGCCCCGCCATCCCACGGAATGCCCGCTTTTGACGTTGATGTTGCTTCGGTGGGTGCAGGGCGCAGCCCTGCCGGACACCCTCCCTCGTGCACAATGGCCCGACCCCGTCCGGATGCCATCCCGATGTCGAGCAAGCCGTATTCAGAAGCCTGCGAACGAAACCGCGAACCGATCGCTGCCGCGCTCGATCCGTGGATGGGCGACCGCCACCGGGTACTGGAGATCGGCAGCGGCACCGGCCAGCACGCCGTGTTCTTCGCCGAACGCTGGCCCTGGCTGCGCTGGCAGCCCAGCGACCACCCCGACCATCTGCCGGGTATCGAGGCGTGGCGCGCCGAGGCGGCACTGCTGAACCTGCTGCCGCCGGTGGCGCTGCAGGTGGAACTGCCACCGGCAGCAGGGCTGCCGGTGCCCGAGGGCAGTCTGTTCGACGCCGCATTCAGTGCCAATACGCTGCACATCATGAGCTGGGAGCACGTGCAGGCGCTGTTTGCCGCGTTGCCGTCGGTGCTGCGACATGGCGCACTGCTGGCGGTGTATGGCCCCTTCAACTACGGCGGCCGCTACACCAGTGACAGCAATGCGCGGTTCGATGAGTGGCTGAAGGCGCGGGATCCGCGCAGCGGCGTCCGCGATGCGGAGGCCGTGCAGGCGCTGGCCGCGGAAAGCGGCTTCACCCGCCTGCGCGATGTGGGGATGCCGGCCAACAACCGCCTGTTGGTGTGGCGGTTGGGCTAGGCAACCGCCGCGGCTGACGGTGGCCGGCGCTGCTCCGGCTTACGCCACCTGCACGATATGCAGCGCCTTCGGGTTGCGCCACTGCGCCAGCAGCGCAGCTTCCCGCGCCTTGGCGCTCTCCACATGCGCTTCCTTGACGTGGCCGAAGCCGCGGATGTGCTCGGGGATGCTGGCGATCTCCACGGCCAACGCCAGGCGACCGTCGTCCAGCCCGTCCAGCAGCAGCTGCACGGTGGCTTCGTAGTCGCCGATCAGCTTGCGCTCCATGCGGCGCTCGGCAGTGCGGCCGAACACATCGAAGGCACCGCCCCGCAGGAACTTCAGCTTCGCCAGCAGGCCGAACGCCTTGAACATCCACGGACCGTACTCCTTCTTCTGCAGCCGGCCCTGTTCATCCTTCTTCGCGAACAGCGGCGGCGCCAGATGGAAGCGCAGCTGGTAGTCACCCTCGAACTGCTGCTGCAGCCGGCGCTGGAAATCACCGCTGGTGTACAGGCGGGCGACTTCGTATTCGTCCTTGTAGGCCATCAGCTTGAACAGATAGCGGGCCACGGTCTCGGTCAGCGCGGTCGAGCCGCCGATGCGCTCGCGTTCGGCGGCGCGCACGCGTTCGACCACGCTGCGGTAGCGATCGGCGTAGGCGGCGTCCTGGTAGTCGACCAGGAACGCGGCGCGGCGTTCGATCATTTCATCCAGCGAGCGCGACAGGCGCGCGTCGTCCAGCGGCAGGAAGGCAACCTCGCCGCCATGCGAGGGCAGGCCACGCAGTTCGCGTTCGTCGCCAGTGTTGCGTGGCGCAGCGGTGGCACCCCACTCGTTGCCTTCCCACTCGCCCGGTGGCAGGGGATGCAGCGGGCCCGGCGTGGATTCGGTATCGGTATGGCGGTTGCGCACCAGGCCGGCGGCCTCCTGCACGGCCTGCGGATCGATCGCCGCCAGCCGGCCCCAGGCGAAGGCCTGCTGGTTCATTGCCACCGCCGCGCCGTTGAGCTCGATGGCACGCATCAGCGATTCGAACGACAGCGGCACCAGGCCCTGCTGCCAGGCGTAGCCGAGGATGAACAGGTTCGCGGCGATCGCATCGCCCAGCAGCGCCGTGGCCAGCTGGGTGGCATCGAGCAGCAGCGGCTCATCGCCGCCCAGCGCCACGCGCACGCCGGCGATGATGTCGGCCGCCGGGAACTGCATGTCGGGACGGGTGGTGAACGTGCCCGGCATCGCTTCGTAGGTGTTGAGCACGACCTGCGAGCGGCCTGCGCGCACCTTCGACAGTGCCCAGTAATCGTTGACCACCACCATGTCGCAGCCCAGTACGAGGTCGGCCTCACCGGCGGCGATGCGCACGGCGTGGATGTCCTCCGGCCGGCGTGCGATGCGGATGTGGGTGGTCACCGCGCCGCCCTTCTGCGCCAGGCCGGTCTGGTCGAGCACCGTGGCGCCCTTGCCCTCCAGGTGGCCGGCCATGCCCAGCAACGCGCCGATGGTGACCACGCCGGTACCGCCCACGCCGGTGATGAGGATGTTCCAGGGCTGCTCCAGGCTGCCGCGCACCGTCGGCGCCGGCAGGTTGTCCAGCAGGGACGATGCATCGCGCCGGCTGCCCTTTCGCGGCTTCCCGCCATGCACCGTGACGAAACTCGGGCAGAAGCCATTCACGCACGAGTAGTCCTTGTTGCAGTTGGACTGGTCGATCTCGCGCTTGCGCCCGAACTCGGTTTCCTTCGGCAGCACCGATACGCAGAAGCTCTTCTTGCCACAGTCGCCGCAGCCCTCGCAGACCAGCGAGTTGATCATCACGCGCTTGGCCGGATCTTCCAGCTTGCCGCGCTTGCGGCGCCGCCGCTTCTCGGTGGCGCAGGTCTGTTCGTAGATCAGGATCGAGACCCCCTTCACCTCGCGCAGGCGCTTCTGCACCTCGTCCAGCGCGCTGCGGTCGTGGAACTCGACGTCACTGGGGAAATGCTCGCGCTGGCGGGTCCACTTGGCGATGTCGTCGGACAGCACCACGATGGTGTGGATGCCTTCGGCGCGCATCTGCCGGGCGATATCCGGCACGCTGAGCGGGCCATCCACCGGCTGGCCACCGGTCATCGCCACCGCATCGTTGTAGAGGATCTTGTAGGTGATGTTGACGCCGGCCGCGATCGCCTGGCGGATCGCCAGCGAGCCGCTGTGGAAATAGGTGCCGTCGCCCAGATTCTGGAACACGTGCGGGGTATCGGTGAACGGCGCCTGCCCTGCCCAGGTCACGCCTTCGCCACCCATGTGGGTGAACGTGTCGGTGCTGCGGTCCATCCAGGTCACCATGTAATGGCAACCGATGCCGGCCAACGCACGTGAACCGTCCGGCACCGTGGTGGAGGTGTTGTGCGGGCAGCCCGAGCAGTAGTGCGGTACGCGCGGGAAGCTGGCGCGCGGCAACGCGAGCTCGGCCTCCTTCTGCTGCATCCACTGCAGGCGCTGTTCGATCGACTCGTTGTTGAAGAACCGCTGGATGCGCCGGCCGATCACGCCGGCGATGGTGGCCGGGGTCAGCTCGCCGGTGGACGGCAGGATCCATTCACCGGCTTCGTCGTACTTGCCGACGATGGACGGGCGCGGGCCCCAGCTGGCCGGCCAGTTGAAGAACTGCTCCTTCATCTGCCGCTCGATGAAGGCGCGCTTCTCCTCCACCACGATGATGTCGTCCAGGCCCTGCGCGAAGCGGGCGATGCCTTCCGGCTCCAGCGGCCAGGTCATGCCGACCTTGTAGACGCGGATGCCGATGTCGGCGCAGGCGGCCTCGTCCAGGCCCAGGTACTCCAGTGCCTGCAGCACATCCAGGTAGCTCTTGCCGGTGGTGACGATGCCCAGCCGTGCACGCGGCGCGTCCATCACCACCCGGTCGATGCCGTTGGCGCGGGCGAAGGCCTGCGCCGCCTTCACGGCATAGCGGTGCAGGCGCATCTCCTGGTCCAGCGGCGGGTCCGGCCAACGGATGTTGAGGCCGCCGGCCGGCATCGGGAAGTCGTCCGGCAGCACGATGCGACGCGCCAGCGGATCCACGTCGACCGATGCCGACGATTCCACCGTCTCGGCGATGGTCTTGAAGCCGACCCAGCGCCCGGTATACCGGCTCATCGCCCAGCCGAGCAGGCCCATGTCGAGAATGTCCTGCACGCCCGCCGGATTCAGCACCGGCATCATCGCGCTGACGAATTCATCCTCGCTGCCGTGCGGCAGGGTGGAGCTGCGGCAGGCATGGTCATCGGCCGCCAGCGCCAGCACGCCGCCATGACGGGACGTGCCTGCCGCATTGGCGTGCTTGAAGACGTCGCCGCAGCGGTCCACGCCCGGGCCCTTGCCGTACCACATGCCGAACACGCCCTGTACGTTGGCGCCGGGGAACAGGTTGGTCTGCTGGGTGCCCCAGACCATGGTGGCGCCCAGGTCCTCGTTCAGGCCCGGGGTGAACTTCACCCGCGCGGCCTCCAGGTGCGTGCGGGCGCGCCACAGCTCCAGATCGAAGCCGCCCAGGGGGCTGCCGCGGTAGCCGCTGATGAACCCCGCGCTGTCGATGCCTTCGGCGGCATCCCGCAGCCGCTGCATCAGCGGCAGCCGCACCAGCGCCTGCACCCCGCTCAGGTAGATCCGTCCCTCGTTGCGGGTGTACTTGTGATCGAGCGTGTAATCACGGTCGATCAGGTCGGCGGAAGAGGGCGAGGTGAGTTGCGCGGTACTGGTCATGGCTGGCCCGGTCAGGATCGGCTGGCACCGGCCGCGTGCAGGCACGCGACGGGGAAGGCGCGAATTGTAGCAGTGAGGCCGCGCAGGCCCCGGCACTCGCGCCGGCGGCCATGCTGCGGTTAGGATCAGGAGGAGAGAGAGGGGCTGCGGTCGCAGCCCGGGGGAAGAAGGAATGTCAGTGGCAGTAAAGATCCTGACCGGCATCCTGCTGGTCTCGGGGGCGGCCTCCGCGTGGGCGGCGCCGGTATTGCCGGCGCCACAGGAGTTCTATTTCGACAACGATGCCGCGGCTGCGCCGATGGTGGTCGTGCAGCAGTCGCAGGGCGATGCCCTGGTGGCGCAGCTGCTCAAGCAGCGCGAGCGTGGCCGGCGCGTGGTGGAAGCGACCGTGCAGCTGGCCTCGGTGGCGATCGCGCAGGGCCGTACCGAACTTGGCGAGCAGCTGTACCGCGAAGCATTGAAGGATGCCCCGGTGCAGAGCAGCGTCGGTCGCGGCGTACGCTGGAACTATGGTTGGGACCTGCTGCGGCAGGGGCAGCCGGAGGCCGCGCTGGAGCAGTGGCAGGCCGCCGCCGGCAGTACGCTCAGCAAGCCGAGCTGGTTGCCGCCAAGCTACGCGTTGGCACTGTGGCGCCTGGGGCAGAAGGAGCAGGCAGTGCAGTGGTACGCCGCTGCCGTGCGCACCGAACCGTCGCAGTGGAGCGACAGCAGCCGCTACGCGCAGCTGCTGCCGCAGTGGCGCGAGGACGAGCGCGCGTCGCTGGCCGAAGTACAGCAGGCCTGGGCTGCCGCGCCGCCGGCCTGGCCCTGAGGGCAGGCGTGGTGCCGGGGTGCACCCGGCACCTGCAGAGGGCAACAGCCTGCGGCGCGGGTGGCAGACCGCTCAGTCGTCCGCAGACACCGTGCGACCGGACGCCCACTCGCGCAACGCCGCCACCTGCTCGGCCATCAGCACCGACAAGGGCCGTGTCGCCCGGATCTCGCCCATCAGCGTTTCGGTATCCAGCGGCCGGTTCTCGGCATGGGCCGCATACAGCCCGGCCACGATGGCCTGCTCGATCTCCGCACCGGAGAACCCGTTGGACGCTGCGGCAAGCGCCGGCAGCGCGAAGTCGTCCGCAGTGAGCTGGCGTCGCCCCAGGTGCAGGCGCAGCAGTTCCACCCGCACCTCGGGCGAGGGCAGGTCGACGAAGAAGATCTCGTCGAAGCGTCCCTTGCGCAGCAGCTCCGCGGGCAGCTCATGCACCTGGTTGGCGGTAGCGACGATGAACACCGGCGCCTTGCGTTCGGCCATCCAGGTCAGCAGGTAGCCAAGCACGCGGCGCGATACCCCACCGTCGTCGCCACCACTGGCCAGGCCCTTCTCGATCTCGTCCATCCACAGCACGCAGGGCGCCAGCTGCTCGGCCGAGGCCAGGGCTTGGCGCAGGTTGGACTCGGTCTCGCCGTGGTACTTGTTGTACAGCGCGCCCACGTCCAGGCGCAGCAGCGGTACGCCGAACCCGGCGGCGGTGGCCTTGGCCAGCATCGACTTGCCGCAGCCCTGCACGCCCAGCAACAGCATGCCGCGCGGTGGATCCAGCCCTGCCGGTGCCGAGCCGGCGATGAACGCGACACGGCGCTGGTTGATCCAGCGCTTGAGCCGGTTGGCGCCGGCCACGTCGCCGAAGCGCGCGCTGTCATGCTCGAAGAACAGGTGGCCGCTGCGGTTGAGCAGCTCGAACTTCAGCCGCGCCAGCTGCGGCAGGTCGTCGTCGCGCAGCGCACCGTCGGCGTAGATGAGCTGCCGGGCGATGCGCCGGGCGTCGACCAGGCTCAGGCCCTGCAGGTTCTTCAGGATCTTCTTCACCGCCTCGCTGTCGACCTCCACGCGGCGGCCGCCGTGCTCGCGTGCATAGGCATCGGCCTCTTCGCGCAGCATCTTCAGCAGCGCATTGGCGTCGGGCAGGCGCGGGTTGAAGCGCACCGCCAGGGCTTCCAGTTCGGCCGGCAGCTCGACCTTAGCGCCGATCAGCACCAGCACATGGGGTTCGCTGTGGCGGCGCTGGATCAGGTCGCGCAGCGCGCGCTGGTGGCTGGCATAGCCCAGATAGGGATGGAAATCGAGCAGCAGGTACACCCCCCGCTGGTCGGCCTGGCGGATCATCTGCAGCGCCGCGCTGGCATCGGGCGGTCCGACCGGCGCATCCTCGCTGTCCAGATCGATGCGGCGCAGGCCCTCGGTGATCGACCAGCGGTGCAGGGCCCGCCATACATGCATCAGTGTCTGCCGGAACAACTCGACGATGCGGCCCTCGTCCTGGGTCTCCACTACGATCAGGGGGGTATTGGCGCGGATCAGCGCGCTCAGGTCCTGCAGTTCGCTCATGCGGGTTCGATCCTTCGGGGGCGTCACCATAGCAAAGCCGATGCCGACAGGTTCAGCGCGGCTCTACCTCCCGTCACCATCGCCGGTGTACGCTCGGGGCACGTACCCGGAAGCGAGGCTGGCATGAAGACGATCCTGGTGGCCGGTTCCAAGGGCGGGGTGGGCAAGACCACCGTCGCCACCCACCTGGCCGCGTACGCGGCATTGCAGGGCAAGGCCACGGTGATCGCCGATGCCGACCCGCAGGGCTCCAGCACCCGCTGGGCACAGCGCCGCGCCGGCCTGGAAAGCGCGGTGCTGCCGATCGACGTGTACCGGAAGAAGCAATGGGCCCAGAAGCTGCCCGATGGCACCGAGACCGTCATCATCGATGCGCCTGCCGGCGCGTTGGCCGACGATATCCCCCATTTCCTTGATGCCGCCGATGCGGTGGTGGTGCCGGTGCTGCCCTCGGCGCTGGACATCGAAGCCATCGTCGGCTTCCTCAACAGCCTGGCCCAGGTGCCGCGCGTGCACAGCCGCAAGCTGCCGGTGGGGCTGGTGCTCAACCGCACCAAGCCCTGGACCCAGACCTCGCAGCAGGCGCTGCAGATGCTGGCCGAATGGCCGTACCCGGTGGTCGCACAGCTGCGCGACAGCCAGAGCTACGTGGTCATGACCGGCCTGGGCCGCAGCCTGTTCGACTATCGCTCCGCCCAGGTGCGCGAGCACCAGGCCGACTGGGAACCTCTGCTGTCCTGGCTGAAGCTGTGACCGTTCACGCCTGGGCCCTTGCTCCACTCCCCGATTCCATGGATATCCGCGATGCGTGAACTGATCCTGCTGCGCCATGCCCACGCCGAACCGGCCACCCCGGGCCAGGCCGACCTCGACCGGCCCCTGTCGCCGGTCGGGCTTGCCGAAGCCGAAGCCGCCGGCCGCTGGCTGAAGGAGAACAAGCTGCTGCCGGATTGCGTGCTGTGCTCGCCTTCGCGGCGGACCCGCGAAACCCTGGAAGCGGTGATGGCGGCCATCGGCTATGTCGAAAAGCGCCTGGAAGACCGCATCTACGAAGCCACCCCGGGCACCCTGGCGGCACTGGTGGATGAACGCCGCGATCTCGACCGCGTGCTGGTCGTGGGCCACAACCCCGGCCTGGAACGGCTGGTGGCCCTGATGACCGAAGGCAGCAGCAGCGATTACCGCGGCATGCCGCCGGCCGGCATCGCGGTGCTCGGCTTCCCGCGCGAAGCGGCGATCGAGCCGGGCGTGGCCAGCCTGAACGCCTTCTGGTGGCCGTGAGCCGATGAGCCTGCGGTGGCCCGGCCGCTGCCTGTTGCCCCTGCTGCTGGCACTCGCCCCGGCCTGGGCGGGCGTGCCCCAGCCAACCACGTTGCCTCCGGTGCGCGCCGATGGCCCCCGCGTGCTGCTGCTCGACACCCAGCATTCGCGCATCGGCTTCGAAGTACGCACCCGCTTCGGGCAGCGCATCGAGGGGGTGTTCCCGCAGTTCGAGGGGCGCATCGAGGTGCTCTCCGACGGCCGCCACCAAGTGCACCTGAAGATGTTCACCCGTTCGGTGGAGATTCCCGGCAAGGCCCGCTACACCGGCTGGATGCGGGGCGAGGAGTTCTTCGACGCCGGGCGGCACCCCATGGTGGAGTTCGATTCGCTGCCCTACTGGCCCGACACGGTGGCCGAAGGCGGCGACATCGAAGGCCGTCTGACCCTGCGCGGGGTCAGCCATCCTGAATCGCTGCGGGTCGAGAAGGCGCAGTGCGCCCGACCCGGCTATGATTGCGACGTCGTCAGCCGCGGTACCGTGCAACGAGGCCGGTATGGCATGGACAGCTGGCAGCTTGCCTTGAGTGACCGAGTGACCTTCGTATTGCGAGCGCGCCTGAGCGAGGCGCCGAAACCGTGAATCTGCTGCTGCGGGTGCTGGCGCTGGCAACGGTGTTGCTTGGCAGTGGCTGTGCGTCGCTGTCGCACGCCGAGCGCGACCGTGCCGAAGCGATTGCCGTGCAGGCGCGCTCCACCGAGGTCGAGTGCCAGCGTGCCGACCGCTGCGCGCAGGAGTCGCCGCTGCGCGCGCTCGCTGGCCGCGCATTCAGCGAGTCCACCGAAACCCGTCCCCGTCATTACGCCACCCTGCTGGACGAGGGAGAGGGCGCACTGGTCGCGCGCCTGAACCTGTTGCGCAGTGCCACCCGCAGCATCGATCTGCAGACCTATATCTTCGACAAGGACGACAGTGCCCGGCTGGTCATCGATGAACTGCTCGCCGCCTCGAAGCGGGGAGTGAAGGTGCGGCTGCTGATCGACCAGCTCTCGGCCATCTCCGACCTGCAGATTCTCGGCGCCCTGTCCGGCGCCCACGAGAACTTCCAGCTGCGGGTGTACAACCCGACCTTCGGCAAGGCGCGGCTGAACTACTTCGACTATGCCGGCAGCGTGCTGTGCTGTTTCCGCCGCTTCAACCAGCGCATGCACAACAAGCTGCTGGTGATTGATGACGCAATCGGCGTGGTTGGCGGCCGCAACTACCAGGACGACTATTACGACTGGGACCGCGAGTACAACTTCCGCGATCGCGACGTATTGATCGCCGGCCCGGAAGTGCGCGAGATGGCGGCCAACTTCGATGCGTTCTGGCGCGCCCGCCGCAGCGTGCCGGCCGAACGCCTGAACGACGTCGGACGCACGCTGCTGCGCGAGGGCGTGCCGGCCCTGCCGCCCGCCACCTTCCGCCGTCCCGAGCGGGTGCAGCGGGTCAGCGCGGAGGCCAACGACATGGACTTCGTCACCCGCTCCTTCGTCGACACCGCGTTGCCGGTGGCGTCGGTGCGCTACGTCGCCGACCTGCCGCGAAAGCATCGGCGCGAAAAGGTCGATGCGCCGCTGGCCAGCCAGCACGTCACCGAGCCACAGCTCGACGCACTGATCGCCAGCGCGCAGCACGAAGTGATCCTGCAGACGCCGTACCTGGTGCTGTCCAAACCCGCGCAGACATTGTTCCGCGATCTGCGCAAGCGTCCGCAGCCGCCGCGCGTGCTGGTGTCCACCAACAGCCTGGCGGCCACCGACAACCCGATCGTCTACGCGCTGTCGTACAAGTACAAGCGGCGCAACATGCGTGAGCTGGGCTTCAACATCTTCGAATACAAGCCGTTCCCGCTCGATGCGCCGGTCGACTACCGCAACCTGCTGCCGGACCCGATCGAGGCGCCGCCGGGCCAGGACAGTGGCGGACGCAATCCGCTGATCGGCGGCAGCGCTGCCGGCAGCAATGCCCGCAGCGGCGGTACGTCCACCGCCACCGACGCCGCCGCCACCACGACTGGCGCCGACGAAGCGCCGGCGGTTTTCCGCCCCCGCACCGGCAGCGCCTACGAGAATGCGCGGGCGCGCCGCCGCGCCGCCGGCAGTGAAGTGGAAACGCGTCTGCTGCGCACCGAGACGCGGCCCTCGTTCCTGGGCAGCAAGGCGGTCAACAAGCCGCTGCCTGTGACCCGCAAGGGTGCGCGCATGGGGTTGCACGCGAAGTCGCTGGTGGTCGACCGCCGCATCGGCGTGGTCGGCACCCACAACTTCGATCCGCGCAGCGAGAACTACAACACCGAAGGTGCGGTGATCATCGACGATCCGGTGTTCGCCGAGCAGCTGGCGCAGAGCATCCTGCGCGACATCCACCCGCAGAACTCCTGGACGGTCGCGCCACGCGCCAAGCCGCCGGTGCTGTCCGGGCTCAACTACAGCGTCGGCAAGGCCTCCGAGGCGCTGCCGATCCTCGATTTCTGGCCGTGGCGCTACGCCACCGACTACGAGTTCAAGCCGGGTCCGGACTGCCCGCAGCCGCTGCCCCGGCAGAGCCCGGACTTCCACCAGTGCTACGTTGCCGTGGGCGACTTCCCCGAAGTCAACGTCGGACCGAAGTGGCTGCTGGTGCGCATGCTGACCGCGTTCGGCGCCGGCCTCGTCCCCATCCTCTGAAGGTGCCCGCATGACCCAGGTGTTCCGCGAAGCCGTATCCCTCGAGCAGCTCAATGCGCTCAGCCGCAACACGGCCATCGCGTCGCTGGGCATCGTCTTCAGCGCTGCCGGTGAAGACTGGCTGCAGGCCACCATGCCGGTGGACGAGCGCACCCGCCAGCCCTACGGAATTCTGCATGGCGGCGCATCGGTGGTGCTGGCCGAGACCCTGGGCAGCAGCGCGGGGAATCTGTGCGTGGAGGCCGGCAAGCAGATCTGCGTGGGCCTGGAGATCAACGCCAACCATGTGCGCGCGGTGCGTTCGGGCACCGTCACCGGTACCGCACGCGCGCTGCACGTGGGTCGCAGCACGCAGCTGTGGGAGATCCGCATCGAGGACGAGCAGGGCCGGCTGGTGTGCATCTCGCGGCTGACCCTGGCCGTGGTGGCTGCCGGCCACGGCTGAGCCCCTGGCCAGGCCCGCGACAGCGGCGGAACCCAGCGTTCCCCGCCGATTGCCCCGATCAAGCGGATTTATGGCCTGAACCAGCTGGCAGCGATGGCAGCCCTCCGGTATCGTGCGCGGATGACTTCCCCCACTCCGGCCCCCCGCGGCGGCGTGGCGCGTGTGTGCCGTTACCTGTACCGCGTACCGCTGCTGTTGGTCCACATCCTCGTGTTCCTGCCGCTCACCCTGCTGGGCATGCTCGCGCCGTGGGCGAACCTGCGCGTGGGCCAGGACCGTCTCGGTGCCAAAGTGGTGAACGCGTGGCAGGGCGGCCTGATGTGGATCTTCGGTTTCCGCCTGGTGCGCTTCGGCCAGCCGCTGCCCGGCGCGGTGCTGTTCGTCGCCAACCACGTCAGCTGGGTCGACATCAGCATCCTGCACAGCCAGCGCATGATGGGCTTCGTCGCCAAGCGCGAGATCGCCGGCTGGCCGGTGGTCGGCTGGCTGGCCGCGCGCGGCCAGACCATCTTCCACCAGCGTGGCAACACCGAGTCGCTCGGTGGGGTGATGCAGGTGATGGCCGATCGCCTGCGTGAAGGCAAGGCCGTGGGCGTGTTCCCGGAGGGGCGCACCCGCGGGGGCCACGAAGTGGGCCCGTTCCACGCCCGGATCTTCCAGGCGGCAGTCGAGACCGGTGTGCCGGTGCAGCCGGTGGCGCTGGTGTACGGAACGAAGGGCGACGCGCAGACGATCGTGGCCTTCGGCCCGGGCGAGAGTTTCTTCGCCAATTTCCTGCGCCTGCTCGGTGAGCCGGCGCGACGTGCGGAAGTGCACTTCCTGGCACCGATCGGTGCCCAGGACCTGGAAGGCCGTCGGCGCATCGCGGAGACCTCGCGCGCGCGCATCGTGGCGGCCATGAGCGGGGAGTGAGGCCGTGGTGGCCTTGGTCCCGCCACCGCCTGTCGACGCATCCGCGTCGATGCTGACTGCGGCCGATTACCAACCGCCGCGCTGGCTGCGCAATCCCCACCTGCAGTCGATGCTCAGTTCCAGCCGCATGCGCCTGCAGCGCGGCCTGCTGCTGCTGGCCGCCACCGGCGCGGTCAGCGAGGAAATGATCCTCGATGGTGGCGAGGGCGTGCGCCTGCAGGGCTGGCACAGCCACGTCGAGGGGCGCGAACCGCGTGGCATCGCACTGCTGCTGCATGGCTGGGAAGGCAGCGCCGAGTCCAGCTACATGCGCATGGCCGCCGCGCGCATGCTCGAGCAGGGCTTCGACGTGGTGCGGCTGAACTTCCGTGACCATGGCAACACCCATCACCTCAACCCCGGCATCTTCCATTCCAACCTGATCGACGAAGTGGTGCATGCCGCGGGCGACGTCGCCCAGCGCTGGCCGCACCTGCCGCTGGTCGCCGCTGGCTACTCGCTGGGTGGCAACTTCGTGCTGCGCCTGGCCCTGCGTGCGCCGGCAGCCGGCGTGCCGCTGCTGCGGGTGGCCTCGGTGTGCCCGGTGCTGGACCCGGCGTTGACCATGGAGAGCATCGAGAACGGCCCGGCGATGTACGACTGGTATTTCCGCCGCAAGTGGACCGTCTCGCTGCGCCGCAAGCGCGACCTGTTCCCCGAGTTGAGTGATTGCGACGATCGCGTGCTGAAGCTGGACATCCGCGCGCTGACCGCATGGCTGGTCGAGCGCCATACCACCTTCGGTTCGCTGCAGGCGTACTTCGACGGCTACTCGATTGCTGGTGATCGCCTGTCCGGGCTGCAGGTGCCGGCCGACATCCTGATGGCACAGGATGATCCGGTGATCCCGTATTCCACATTCCGCGACTGGCAGCTGCCACGCCAGGCGCATCTGGAAACGGCGTGCTGGGGCGGTCACTGCGGTTTCCTGGAAAACTGGCGTGGTGACGGCTTCTCCGAGCGCTGGGTGGCGCAGCGCCTGCGGCGGGTTCTGCAGGCCTGAACCGGGACCGGCGCGCAGGCCGCTACAATGCGGGTTTGCCCTTGAACCGGACCGCCATGCAAGACCAGATCATCCAAGCGTTGCGCCAGAACGAGGCCGGCCAGGCCGTGCAGCTGGCCCAGGCGTGGACCCGTGACGAACCCGGCCTGGCCGCGGCCCACCGCTGGCTGGCGCTTGCGCTGCAGCAGCAGGGCAAGCCCGGCGACGCAATGGACGCCCTGCAGCAGGCGCTGCGGCTGGCCCCCGACGATGCCCAGCTGCATCTGCAGCATGCCGGCCTGCTGTTGGCGCTGCGCGAATACCAGGGCGCCGACGAGGCGCTGCTGCGTACCACCGATCTCAATCCGAACGCCTTTTCCGCCTACCTGATGCAGGCGCACCTGGCGATCGGCCGTAATGACTTCGACGAAGCCCAGCGCCTGTCGACCCTGGCCGCGCGCGTCGAACCGGATCACCCCGATCTGCTGCACATCGACGGCATGATCGCCCTGCGCCGTGACGATCCTGATCGCGCGCTGGTGCTGCTGTCGCAGGCCAACCAGGCCCAGCCGAATGATCCGCGCGTGCTGTATGCACTGGGCTTTGCCTATCTGGGCAAGGACATGCTGGCATTCGCCGAGCAGGCCTTCCGCCGCGTGCTGGAGCTCAACCCGTCGCTGTCGTCCCTGCACGGGCTGGTCGTGCAGCTGGCGTTGCGGCAGGGCAATCTCGAGGCCGCCGCCGAGGCCATGCAGGTGGCGCTGCAGCAGCCAGGCATGGACCACGCATCGCTGCGGCGATTGGCCGGTGAGCTGGCGCTGCGCAGCGGGCAGCCCTTGCAGGCGCTGGAGCACCTGCTGCCGCTGCTGGAATCGCAGCCGGCAGACCGGCAGATGCTGCAGCTGCTGCTGATGTCGTGGCAGCGGCTGGGCCGCGAGGAAGAAGCGCGCGCACGCCTGGATGCGGCGCTGGAAAACAACCCGCAGCTGCATGACCTGTGGCTGGCACGCCTGTCGGTGGAAGAGGTGGGCAGCGATGCGGCGGTTGCCGTGGTCGAGCGCTGGATCGAAGCGATGCCTGGCCATGTGCCCGCCCTGGAGGCGCGTCTGCGGCTGCACGACATGGCGGGTGAGCACGCACAGGCTGAAGGCATCGCAGAACGCATCGTCAGCCTCGAGCCGGGCCGTGTCAGCGCCGAGTCCCGCCTTGTCGAGGGCCTGCTGCAGCGCGACCCCGCTGCTGCCGTCGCCCGCGTGCAGGCGCTGATCGAACAGGCCGCGGAGGGCCATCGCGCTGACCTGCGCACCTGGCTGGGCGAGATCCAGGATCGCGCCGGGCAACCGGATGCCGCCCTGGCAACCTGGCTGGCGCTGCAGGCCGACCAGGCGCCGCAGCGCCTGCCGCTGCCGCCGCAGGCGAAGGCACCGCCGAGCTGGCCGGACAAGGGCAGTGTCGACGAATCCAACACGTCGGCGCCGATTTTCCTGTGGGGCGCACCGGGTTCGGGTGTGGAGCGCGTGGCGACCGGCCTGGCCGCTGCCAGCCCGGTGCTGCGCAGTGATCGCTACACCAGCAACCCGCCGGATGACGCGTTCCAGAACTACCACACGCTGCAGGACCTGGCGTCCGGCGTGCTGACGCCGGAGCGGCTGGTGCAGCGCTGGCGCGAGCAGCTGCCGGCGCGCGGCGTGCAGGGCGACACGATCATCGACTGGCTGCTGTGGTGGGACAACGCGCTGCTGTGGGCCCTGCGCCCCCAGCTGCCGCAGGGCCGCCTGCTGATCGTGCTGCGTGATCCGCGCGACATGCTGCTGGACTGGGTGGCCTATGGCGCTGCCGCGCCGCTGGCGATGACCTCGCTGGCCGAGGCCGGCGAATGGCTGGCGCGTGCGCTGGCCCAGGTCGCGACCCTGAACGAGGAAGATCTGTACCCGCATGTGCTGCTGCGGATCGATCACATCGGCAATGATGCGCAGGCGATGGCCGAGCTGCTGGGACGCCTGTTCGAGCGCCCCATGCCCGTGGCAGCCCAGCTTGGCGTGCCGCGCTTCCCGCCGGGCCACTGGCGCCACTACCGCGACGTGATGAGCGCCGCTTTCGCCCAGCTGACACCGATCGCGGTGCGCCTGGGCTACCCGGAAGAGTGAGGACCGTCCGATGAAACTGAGCAGCCACAGCCTGACCAACGGCGCACCGATCGACCGCGAATTCGCCGCCGGCGACACCGCCGGTTTCGCGCCGGACCGCAATCCCCACCTGGCCTGGAGCGATGTGCCCGAGGGCACCCGCTCGTTCGTGCTGATCTGCGTGGACCCGGATGTGCCGACCGTGCCGGACACCGTCGGCCGCAGCGATATGACGGTGCCACGCGACCAGCCGCGCTGCGACTTCGTGCACTGGGTGATGGCCGACATCCCTGCCAGCGTGCACGAGATCGCGGCGGGCAGCTGCAGCGATGGCTTCGTGGTCAAGGGCAAGGCCGCACCGGCCGGTCCGGCCGGCAGCCGGCAGGGCCTGAACGACTTCACCGGCTGGTTCGCCGGCAATCCGGACATGGCCGGTGATTACCTGGGCTACGACGGCCCGTACCCGCCGTTCAACGACGAGCGGCTGCACCGCTACTTCTTCCGTGTGTTCGCGCTGGACGTGGCCGCGCTGGCGTTGCCGGAGCGCTTCACCGCCGCGGATGTCCATCGCGCCATGCATGGCCATGTGCTGGCCGAGGCGGCGCTGCACGGCACCTACACGTTGAATCCGGCGCTGGCCTGACCGCGCAGCGTGTTTCTGCAGCGCCGGGCAGTACGCCCAGCGGCAACGAAGAAGGGCGGCCCTGCGGCCGCCCTTCTGCATGCTTACTTCTTCTCGACGGCCGACTCGACCACCATGTCCAGCACATACGCCTGCGACGGCGCATCGGCCGGCGGGTTCTTCACCTCGTAGCGCTTCACCCGCACGACGTTGCGCACGCCGTCTTCGTGGGTGTAGCCCTCGATGTTGCCGTAGAAGTTCTCGAACTTGCCCGGCTCGCCCTGCTTGAGGCCCTTGTCGTCATACTTCACCTCGCGGACCTGCAGGCACTGGTAGTCCGGGATCAGCGGGTGCGAGCACTTCTCGGTCCGGGCGGCCACTTCCAGGAACACGGTTTCGCCGGCGCCGCCATAGCGGGTTTCAGCGGTGGGTTCCGGAGCGAAGACCAGCGTGTCGCCCTGTGCGCTGGTCAGGGTCAGCATGCCGGCGGCATCCTGCTCCGCCTTCAGTTCGCCCTGCAGGCGGCTGGATACGGCCTCGTCCAGCGCCATCAGCGACTTGTCCGCGCAGGCCATCATCGTCGAGGCCATCGCGCTGACACTCAGCTTTCCGTCGGCCAGGGTGTAACCGCCACTCATGCGGTTGCAGGTATTGCTGACCGACAGGCGGCCATCGACGAAGTCCAGGGTGACCGGCTTGTCTTCACGGGCGAACAGCGCGTCGATGCGCTTGCCGTCGGCGGCCGTGGCCTTCTGCAGCCGCCAGTGCTGGCTCTGCAGGCGCTGCGCGTCCAGGTGCGCCAGCGTCTGCTGGTCTGCCGCCTTGGTCGCCGCCGGGGCCACGTCGTCGCCGCCGGTTCCGGCCGGGGCCGGGGTCTGGCTGCAGGCGGCCAGCAGGGCCAGCGGGAGGAGCAGGGTGAGCTTGCGGTTCATGGTGATTCTCCTTGGGGAACCGAGGGGGAAACGGGGCGGGGCCGGCAACGGGGTTGCCGTTCCCCGCCGCTGTTCAGGTGCCGGACGGCAACCACAGCAGCAGTGCGGCACCCAGCGCGATGCGGTACAGGGCGAACGCGGTGAAGCGGTGCGATTTGATGTAGCCCAGCAGCCACTTCACTACGATGAAGCCGGTGATGACGGCGGCAACGAACGCCACGCCGACATCGGCCCAGTTCTCGCTGGCCAGTTGTCCCTTCTTGGCCAGCTCGAGGAACGCATAGGCGCTGGCGGCGAACATGGTGGGAATGCCGACCAGGAACACGAACTCGGCGGCGGCGGCGCGACGGCTCAGGCCCAGCAGCATGGCCAGGAAGATGGCCGACGCCGAGCGCGAGGTGCCGGGGAACACGCCGGCCACCACCTGTGCCAGACCGACACCGATCGCCACCGTCCAGGTGACCTGGTCGCGGTCGGGCAAGCGTGCGGTATACAGCTCCACCAGCAGCATCCAGATGCCGCCGATGATCAGCGCCCAGGCGATCGGGCTGACCGTTTCCGGAAGTTCCCAGCCGAGCAGGCGCACCGGCAGCCCGACCACGGCGGTGACCAGGAATGCCGCGCCCAGCTTGAACACGTAGTCGCGGTTCTCGCGCTGTCCCAGGCCGGTGGCCAGACTCCACAGGCGCTGGCGGAACACCAGCACCACGGCCAGGATCGCGCCGGCCTGGATGATGATGTTGAAGAAATCCGAACGTGCGCCCAGCCAATGCTGGGCGATCAGCAGGTGGCCGGTACTGGAGATCGGCAGGAATTCGGTCAAGCCTTCGAGGATGCCCAGCAGCAGGGCGGAGAGCAGGTCGGACATGGACAGTGCGGGCGCGTGCGGCGGAAGAAGGTCGAGAGGATAGACCATCCATGCCGCACCAAAGGGGTGCATCCGCGTGCCTGCGCACCCCTTTGGTGCAGGCTGTGCCGCACTGACGCAGTGCACGCTGTGTGAAATCAAGGACTTGCAGGGCGCAAAAAGTTGGCACGGTCATTGCTGTACCTCAGCAGGCATTCATTCCCATCCGAGGTCGTACCGATGTCCGTGGAAAACGTTGAGAAGCTGATCAAGGACAACCAGATCGAGTTCGTCGATCTGCGCTTTGTCGACATGCGCGGTGTCGAACAGCATGTCACCTTCCCGGTCAGCATCGTCGAAGCGTCGCTGTTCGAAGAAGGCAAGATGTTCGATGGCAGCTCGATCGCCGGCTGGAAGGGCATCAACGAATCGGACATGGTCCTGCTGCCGGATCCGTCCAGCGCCTATGTCGATCCGTTCTACGCCGATCCCACTCTGGTGATCAGCTGCGACATCCTCGATCCGGCCACCATGCAGGCCTACGGCCGCTGCCCGCGCGGCATCGCCAAGCGCGCCGAGGCCTACCTGAAGTCCTCGGGCATCGCCGAATCGGCGTTCTTCGGCCCGGAGCCGGAATTCTTCATCTTCGACTCGGTCCGTTTCGCCAATGAAATGGGCAACACCTTCTTCAAGGTCGACTCGGAAGAAGCCGCCTGGAACAGCGGCGCGAAGTACGACGGCGCCAACAGCGGCTACCGCCCGGGCGTGAAGGGCGGCTACTTCCCGGTGCCGCCGACCGACACCCTGCACGACCTGCGTGCGGAAATGTGCAAGACGCTGGAACAGGTCGGCATCGAAGTGGAAGTGCAGCACCACGAGGTGGCCACCGCCGGCCAGTGCGAGATCGGCACCAAGTTCAGCACCCTGGTGCAGAAGGCCGATGAGCTGCTGCGCATGAAGTACGTCATCAAGAACGTCGCGCACCGCAACGGCAAGACCGTCACCTTCATGCCCAAGCCGATCGTCGGCGACAACGGCAGCGGCATGCACGTGCACCAGTCGCTGTCCAAGGGCGGCGCCAACCTGTTCTCCGGCGACGGTTACGGCGGCCTGAGCCAGCTGGCGCTGTGGTACATCGGCGGCATCTTCAAGCACGCCCGCGCCATCAATGCCTTCGCCAACTCGGGCACCAACAGCTACAAGCGCCTGGTGCCGGGCTTCGAAGCACCGGTGATGCTGGCCTATTCGGCGCGCAACCGTTCGGCGTCGTGCCGCATTCCGTGGGTCTCCAACCCGAAGGCACGCCGCATCGAAATGCGCTTCCCCGATCCGATCCAGTCCGGCTACCTGACCTTCACCGCGCTTATGATGGCCGGCCTGGACGGCATCAAGAACCAGATCGACCCGGGCGCACCGAGCGACAAGGACCTGTACGACCTGCCGCCGGAAGAAGAGAAGCTGATTCCGCAGGTCTGCTCCTCGCTGGACCAGGCGCTGGAAGCGCTGGACAAGGACCGTGAGTTCCTGAAGGCCGGCGGCGTGATGAGCGATGACTTCATCGACGGCTACATCGCGCTGAAGATGCAGGAAGTGACCAAGTTCCGCGCGGCGACCCACCCGCTGGAATACCAGCTGTACTACGCCAGTTGACCGGGCGGGGGGGGGGGGGGGGGGGGGGGGGGGCCCCCGCCCCCCCCCCCCCCCCCCCCCCCCGCCACAGGAAAAACGAACACACGCACAGGCAGCCTCAACCCGAGCGATCCCATGCCAGCGCGGATACCACACCCGGACGTGCCCCACCTGCCCACCAGGCACGGTGCCGTCGTCCGCACACCGCTGCGTGCCAATAACCCCTGCACGCCGGGCGGATGCCCTTGCGTGCGAAGTAAAGGAGGGGGTGACGGC